>CAYNLJ010000067.1:0-2305 GCA_964398005.1 uncultured Caldithrix sp.
TGGCCTCTCCATAGAGTCCCCAATTTACCAGATCACTGTCATCTTCAAAAGTAAGATTCAGGTTTTCGGCAAAGGTGGGACTCAGGAAAAAGAGAAATAAAAGAAAAACAATAATGGAAGGTAAAGCACGGTTCATACGAACTCCTTTCATGTTGGTGGATTGGATAGTTCTCTAATTAAAATTAAAAAAGAAAAAAATTAAATACAAACGATTTCCGGAAAATATTTGAAAAAAGTGCATCTTTTTCCCCAATTTTTAGTATGGGTGAAAAAAATTGATTTTGAAGGAGGTAATTTCAACTTTTCTTTGATGACATTTTAAACTATATTGTCACTGTGTTTAAAAAAGAAGGAATCATGTGTCATGGAATATTGTCCCTTTTGCGCCAATCCTCTGCCACGTAAAGTTAGTCTCTGTCCCCATTGCAACAAAAATCTGGAAATTTCCTATTTAAAAGAACTGTACCTGACGGAAGATTCCAGTCATATTGATACCCGTAGTCTGCGTAAAATCTGGTTTCGTGAACACCGCCATATTATTTTGTCCGTCCTTTTTCTGCTGCTTGGCATTCTGCTGGGTGCTGCAGGCATTTACAGTTATGCCCAACTGCAATTTCGTCAGGAAAAACAGAACCTGCAAAGTCAAATAAGCGATTTACAGCAACAAATAAAGGACCTGCAATCCGCTTCTCAAAATCAGCAACAAACTGTAGAAGCCGAACTGAAAAAAAGAGACGAGATCATTACCCTGCTTACAGAACAAAAGAAGTTAATGGGGCAGATTATGGCCTTTACCCGTCGGTTGGCCAATAACAGTACCATAACCCCCAACGACCCTGCTCAGGGAAATTACTTTCTCAGAAACTGGCGCTATCTGGTACAACAATACAACAAAAAACAGGAAAAACTTAAAGAAATGCAGGCCGATCAGGGGATTGATCCGAACCTGACGACAATTCCGCAATTCAGTGAATAAGATGACCTGTTGATTTTTTTTATATTTTCAAATATATTACTTCGTGAAATTGTGAATTTGGATATTTCTATTTATTCCTTCCTCTGAATCCATGGATGGAGATGTAAGCGTCTGCTTCCGGGTTATGCTGATCATGATTCGTTGATCAACATAGAGGAAATTTGTCATGAATAAATTTCCCTCCCTTACCATCGGGCTTTTACTGGCCTTGTTTTGTGTTCTCCGTGCTGAAGTCTGGGAACGAATGGCTGCTGACACCTCCGGACATGATTTGGGGGCCTATTGCAAAATGGCCATCGATCAGTTGAACCGGGCACACATTGTCTATTATGACGATGTATTTCAGGACCTGCGCTATGCTTTATTTGATGGGGAACATTGGACCATTGATGTGGTGGATAGTGTCGGAAACACCGGTGAATACGGAGCGGTTGCTGTCGACCGGTACAATCAGCCGCACATTGCCTTCTGGCAGGAATATCTTGAGTACTACAATGCTCTTCGTTATGCAACGAGCAGCGATACCGGCTGGGCAAAAACTTTTGTGGCAACTAGTAAAGACACTACCTTCGAAATTTATTCCGCTTATGTTGGTATTGATCTGGATCAGCAGAATCGGCCCGGGATCAGTTATGTGCGCGATTATCCCAGTGCCGTTTATTATGCTTTCTATGATGGTACTGACTGGCGTCACCAACGGGTAGATAGTGTTTATACCTGCCATTTTACCAAGCTTCGCTTTAATTCACAAAATGAACCCGTAATTGCATTTGTGGAAGCTTATTATGATGAGAAAGATGAATACGTCAATCGTTTTAAACTGGCCTTGTATGATGCTCCATCCAAATCGTTTCATATTCTTATTTTGCCTGACACGGTAGGCAGAACAGACTTTGGCAGTCTTTGTGATTTCGATCTGGACAGCAAAGATCGCTACTATTTTATCTATACGGATAATAATGATGTGCTAAAGTTGGCGATGTATGATGGGCAGAGCTGGCAAATTGAACCTATCACTTCAGAGTGGCTTAACGGACGCATCTCGCTAAAAATTGACCATCAGGATAATCCGGCGGTGACCTTTATGCCCGGAGCCCTGGCATTGATTTATGGCATTCGGTTGGACGGGCAATGGCAATTTAAACAGGTCGATACAGATGAATATATTCAATTCAGTGAAACTTCATTGGATTTTGACCAGGAAAATTTACCTCGAATAGCTGTTTATGGCGCAGGTGGCACCCGTTACGGAGGACTTTTCTTTTACCGCTACTGGCCCGGTGATCCGGATGCCTACTTACCACAAGCGGATCATGATTTTGGCCTGGT
>CAYNLJ010000067.1:2405-8427 GCA_964398005.1 uncultured Caldithrix sp.
CAAGGACAGGCAATTTTTCAGGGGATCGAACCGGGGAATTATGCACTTAAATTGAAATATGAACCTCAACTTATTCCCCTTGATCATTCCGATCCCCGACAGGATTCGCTGATTCTGAACTTTAATCTGGAAATAGGGCCGGGAGAAAACTCGAAGTCTGTTTTTTTCCCCGAATCTTTATTTGTACAAAAATACAATCAGATTTTTCAACTGACGCACCTTAAGGGCGAAGCCTGGGGATACTGGGGCGACTTTACATATCGAAATGCTGAAGCAAAAGTGGATCAGATCCTATCTTCGTGGAAATACCAGTTGCCGGAAAATTTATCACAGCCACTCGGTCGCCTGATTACCACAGAAAAAATGGTTTATGACTTGTTTGATCCCGCACATCAAATGGGTAATGCCGTGGTCGGCGATATCGGGGAACTGATTAACCTGGTATTTTGGGGAGATCAATTTTTACCCGGAATTGTGGAAATGTTTCTGGATTTTATTAAAGATGTACTTTCTGGCGATCCATTGGGCGCCTTAGCCAATTTAGCTTTAGATCTGGTAAAAGAGTTTTTAGAGATGCAGATGATGGACCTGATTGGCGAGGGCATACAACAGGCAGCCGCTTTACTGCCTTATCCCGGTGAAGATATTGTAATGGCGGCCTGGCATGATGTGGCAGCGCATTACTCAGGCTGGAAGTCTTTTTTGGGCGGGTTCTCACAGGATTCGTGGCAACACATGAAAGGATTAATCTACAACCAGTTAAAAAATGCTCTTTTTCAAGGGGTCTATATCGATTTAATGACCAATCCGGTGATTAAAGAGGCTGCCGAGAATACCCAAAATTTTCAGTACAGCGGTCAATTTCAGGAAGCTTATAATTACAGCCAAAGTTTTGTTGCCGGCAAACGGGACGATATTGAAAATACCGTCTCCATTAACAATGATCTGGTAACGGCTACCAACAGCTTTAAAATTATGAGCAGCATTGCACAGATTGTCGGGGCCATACCCGTTCCAATCCCGGGGTTGGGCATACTGGATGCAATTGAAACAGCTATGAAAATTTCGGCCTATGTCACCATTCTAAGCGCTATCGGCATGTCGGCCTACGAATTCTTCTACATCCCGGAAGACATGTCGAATACCATGAATCACATCTATTTCCCCGATCAGTCTCGTATGGTGCCGGCACCCAAATCCCCGCCACTGCTGGCTAAGCGCGCCTCACCGGCTCACATAGCACGGTTGAAGACAAATTTACTACAGGCCGTCAGTAATTATGATTCTACCATTCAATCGATCAAGACAAAGATAGAGAACGGGCAGGATGTAGAAGCTTTGGTTGCTATGAAAGATTTGATTGAGGCAGAGAATAAACTGAAAAATCAATTGAAAACGACACTTTCTCCTGTTTACGCAGTGGCCAGTTTAGCAAGGGACAGCGTGCCCACCTTTCTGGATCACTACAACCAGATGATGGAAGAATATGCCAAAGCCGGTGAAGCCCGTATTCTGACTTACTTCAACATCCTCGCCTTACCAACCGATAGTTCGCAAGCCTTGCGTGACACAGTTCTGGCACACCTTACTCAATCAACGAATAAGCAGGATCAATTGGCACAATCGGTTATTACCACACTGGATGATGCAGCACAGTTACCGTTACCAGCAGTAGTGACCATTTCTGAATGGCAACAGGACAAATACGCCCTGGAAGTTGATGAAACGGCCAGCATCCGCTTTAAAGTGCAAAATACCGGCGCAGAAATGGCGAATGACGTTACAGTTAAACTGATTACCAACAACAGATTACAGACGGAAGGCGCAGACAGCGTTTTTGTCGGCAATTTAGGACCCGGTGCCAGCAGCTCCTGGATGGAATGGCAGTTATCTGCCACCTCGGATACGACTTACAGTAAAGGTATCTGGCAAATGGATGTGCAGGCACTGGGTGCCAAAACTTACTCTGTTTCCGGTGGTTTTGTCATTAAAACGGAATCCACACCATCTACCGGAGGCAAACTGGACAGTAAGAATATTTACAACTATCCGAACCCCTTCAACCCTGATGTTGAACCAACCACTTTACGCTACAGCCTGGCTAAATCAGCCGATGTGACCATCCGTATCTTTGACAGTGGCGGACAACTGGTCAAAACACTGCTCAATAAGCAGAGACAGGAGGCCAAAACAGAACAGAGTGTTGTTTGGGATGGGCGTAATGAAGCCGGTGATGTTTGTGCCAATGGCGTTTATATGGTGGTCATAGAAACAAGTGCCGGTGAACGCGCTGTTGGTAAAATTGCCATTCTACGATGAAAGGGGAAAGACATGAGCATAAAAAAAATAATTGTTTGTCTTTTTATGCTGGCCGGTCTGGTTCGTGGAGAAAACAGTGGTGGCTATGCGGCCAGTTTCCTGAACTGGGGAGCCGGAGCCCGGGCCATTGCCCTGGGACAAAGTTTTTCCGCATTGGCAGCCGACGGCAGTGCCATCTACTGGAATCCGGCGGGCATGGCTCAGCTGTCTTTAATAAGTGTCAGTGCCATGCATGGCGTCATTTTTGAAGATCGGGCGCTGAATTTTTTTGCCATCAATTTTCCCTTCCAGAGGTTTACCATTGGAGCCGGTTGGTTGCATTTTGGGGTGAGTGATATTCAGGAACGTGATCGTACCGGGCAGCTGAAAGGTACCTTTGATAATTCAGAAAATCTCTTTTTAGGTGGATTTGGTACTACTCTTTATTCCGGACAACTGTGGCAATTGCGCGCGGGATTTGCGGTCCGCTATTTTTACCAGTCGCTGTATGATTACCAGGCTAAAGGCCTGGGCGCAGATTTTGGTGTTTTATTTTCCTTTAAAACAGCCTTGCTGTTCAAGAAGATCAATCTGGCTTTAACGGCTCAAAATTTGGGCGCCAAACTCAAATGGAACACACCTTCCAATCATGAAGACGAGGTGCCTTCTGCATTCCGTCTGGGTTCCATGTTCGAGATGAATGGCCTACCATTAAAACTGGTAACAGAGATTGGACAAAGGCAGTACCAGGACCTGAACTTTTATTTAGGAGGTGAGTACTGGTTTAAACAATTGGCACTGCGGGCCGGTTTTAATAAAGATCGCTTAAGTGCCGGAATTGGTTTGCTGTTACGGGTTAGTCAATACGGTTTTTTGCTGGATTATGCTTTTACAAGTGATGATGTGAGCAATAAGATGCTGCACTTTTTTAATGTCAGTGTGTTTTTTGCCCGTTGAAAATTTTTCGCTTACTCTAAAAAGGTCACAACCCAAATGGTCATGAGGCCTATAGTGAAGGCAACCAGGCGGCTGTAACGGTCGTGTGAGTGTTGATGCACTTCGGGCAGCAGGTCATCAGAAGCCACGTGCAAAAAAGTGCCGGCTGAAAATGCCGTTAAGGCACCAATGGCTTTTACGGAAGTGTTTTGCAGGAACAGGTAAGTTATTAAGGCCCCTAGCGGTACCATTAATGAAAAGGCCGTCAAATAGAAAAACAGTTTTTTATTGGAATAGTTTTCCTTTAAAAACAGGCTGGTTAGAGAGAGAGAAGCGGGCAGTTTGTGCAGAATGATCGCCAGAAAAACAATCAATCCCAGTTCCGGTACCATAATGCCGGTGCCCAGGGCAACACCGGTCACCAGACTGTGCAGCGAAAGTCCGAAAAATGCCGACAAACCCACATGGTGGTATTCACAATGTTCGGAGGGGCAGGGATGGGTCATAATGAATTTTTCTAAAATAAAAAGCATTAAAAAACCAGCCAGTACATAAATGCCTAATTTTGCACCAATCATTTCGGCTGCTTCAGGAATCATGTGTAAAAAGGCTGCGCCTAACAACACCCCCGCACCCAGGCTGATAAACCAGTGCAGCATGCGGTGGTTTTCTTTAAAAAACAGAGGAATTACACCACCAATCCAGGCGGTAAGTACAATACTTAGCGAGTAAATAATCAATTCAAATATTTGATGGTTGGTCATGACTGATTTTTCTTCCTTTCAGGGTTAATCTCTATGTCACCCATAAGCTGAGGATATTTCCCCTTTATGCCCTTGTAAAATTGACGAATTTCCCGCAGGTCTTTTTCAATGTCACCGCTGGGGTAAATCAAAGGTCCAAAGCCTCCCGTTTTACTGGAATAATCCAAAAAACCTAAGGCAATGGGTACCCCGGCGTTCAAGGCCATATAGTAAAAACCGGTTCGCCAGTAAGCGGTCTTTTTTCGGGTGCCTTCCGGAGAAAGGGTTAAAATTAAACGATCGTATTGATTAAACAATTCTTTGCTGTATTCAATAAAATTTTGTGATTGACTGCGATTCACCGGAATGGCACCGGTAAATTTTAAAATGGGTCCCAGTGGCCACTTAAAAAGGGAATCCTTCGCCAGCCAGCGCAGACGCAAACCCATGGAAGTAAAAACCAACAATCCAATGAATGCATCCCAATTGGAAGTATGGGGGTAACCTATCATAACATATTTGGGGGTGTCCGGAATCTGGCCTGCCGTTTTCCAACCCATCAGTTTTAAGGTGAGTTTGCTGAGAGCTTTAAAAATATTTAAAACCGGTGACGTCTTATGTTGCGTTTCCATATGATTAAATCTTAGAATCCAAGTTTTTTCATTAACAATCGAATAGGTTTCGAGTTTTGCATGATGTAAAAATGGATGGCCGGCACCTTCTTCTCAATTAGTTCCTTAACTTGCTGATAGGCCCAGTCCACTCCTATTTCCAGTACTTCTTCATCGCTTTTGGCTTCTAAAACAGGATCGGTTAACTCCGGTGGCAGGCTGATGTGAAAATTGGCCGGAATGCTGGTAACCTGTTTCCTGGATGTCAAAATTTTGAGCCCTGGAATGATAGGTGCCTGAATACCCATGGTTCGACATTTTTCAAGAAAATTAAAATAGTGCCGGTTATCGTAAAACATTTGTGTAACTACGTAATCAGCACCTGCCTCCACTTTCTTTTTTAACTGTTTAATATCAAAATCAAGATTCGGCGCACTGATGTGTTTTTCGGGATAGGCCGCTACGCCAATACAAAAATTGGAGGGGCGGGCATCAACCAGCTCTTCTTCCAGATAAATGCCTTTGTTCATATTGCTGATTTGTTTTACCAGATCAACGGCGTATTGGTTGGCGCTGCGTCCGTTCATTAAAGGTTTCTGGTAACTGTTTTCCTCGCCACGCAAAGCAAGAACATTTTCAATTTCCAGATATTGCAGGTCAATCAGAAAATCTTCGGTTTCTTCTCGGGTAAAGCCATTGCACAAAACATGCGGCACCGCATCAATATTGTATTTGTTTTGAATCAGGGCGCAAATGCCCAGGGTGCCCGGTCGTTTACGCTTAACTTTGCGTTTAATACCCTGAGGTGTTTCTTCATAGGTCACTTCAGCAGCGTGACTGGTGATGTCAATAAAAGGCGGATTGAATTTGGCGATATCATCCACCACTTTTAATAGACTGTGAATATCTCCGCCCCGCTTCGGTGGAATTATTTCAAAACTGATTAATGTCTCTTTTGCTTTGGCTAAATGTTCAATAACTTTCATTGATCATCCTTTAAGGTGCATATTTATAAACGCTGATAAATATAAATATTTTTTGTCCATGTGTCTAATTAAAGTTCTGCGGAGGCTATGCACAAGCACCGGACCTTCCTTTTTATTAGAGTTTTCAGGCCAATTGGAAAAATGAAAGGCAGTGCATTGATCTGGTTTATTTTGGCAAATTTTATCTGTGGAAATATCAACAAACAAATTAAAGTTAGAACTTATTTAATTTTGAAAATAATTTGGAGATTTTGGCGGTTTTAAATACATTTATTAACTTTAATTAATAAAACGAAATAAAAATATGAACCTGAATTCAGATAAAATTGAGTCGATAAATAAAGGCACTTAAAGTACAACACATCAATTTGGGAGTTGCTTTTAAATTAACAAATGGAGAATAAAATGGCGCAAAAAGAAAAAGTTTACAAAATAACGCTGATTCCGG
>CAYNLJ010000068.1:0-8377 GCA_964398005.1 uncultured Caldithrix sp.
TCACCGGTAAAAACGTTGGTGACAAATTTCATGTGGATGTTCCACCAGAAGAAGCCTATGGCGAACGCAATGATGCGCTGTTTCAGGAGCTACCCCGTGAAGTCTTTCAAGGCGTAGACAATATTGAACCTGGCATGCAGTTTTACAGTGAAACGCCTGAAGGTGTGCAAATGATTACGGTAACCAAGGTAGAAGGTGATAAAATCACTGTGGATGCCAACCATCCTCTGGCTGGCCAGACTTTGCATTTTGATGTAGAAGTCATGGATGTTCGTGAAGCCACCGAAGAAGAACTACAACACGGCCACGTTCATGATGGCCACCATCATCACTAGAACTGAAATCTAGTTTAGGTTGTTTAAAATTAAACCTCTCCCGATCGACTCGGGAGAGGTTTTTTATTTTCAGCGGTTCTCAAAATAGGATTTGCCCGGTAACACTAAATCAATCACCTGCTCTTTCATCTTCTTGAAGTCATATTCATTGCGCTTCTTGTAAAAATTAAAGGTAGAATCTACCGCCGGTG
This sequence comes from uncultured Caldithrix sp., assembly GCA_964398005.1. GTDB lineage: Bacteria > Calditrichota > Calditrichia > Calditrichales > Calditrichaceae > Caldithrix. The sequence continues at coordinate 527 of CAYNLJ010000068.1, forward strand.
TGCCCGAATATTTGGTGCCTAAATAGTAATCTTTATTTTTGTAGCGTTCCAACCAGATTTGCCATTGCTCATCAGACAGCAGACCGCGTTTGTAGGCTGCTTCAACATTTTTGTACACCCGTTCCCAATAATCCGGATAGTTATTGTAAACAAACGGTGTTGTGTTTGATTTGGCATTAATACCCCATGCCTGGCCGGGAATATCGTAGAGGGCATAAGTGATGAATTTTGCAGGATGTTTTGAGTTCACAATTTTTTTCGCTTCCGGATCGCCATGTTCAGCCGCCCATTTAATGAGTTCGGTTAAGTCTTCCTGCACTTCCCAGATACCATGCCACTGAGTGTAGTCTGCACCCATCATTTCTGCGCCCATTCTGAAACGCCGTCCTTCATGATGCCAGCCGTAATACATAAGGTGTTCCGGATCTTCATCCCATCCATTCAGCACCGGATTGGAATAAAATTTACCATTCACTTCCAGACGACTGATTTTTCCGTTCTTGGTCAATTTTTTGGTCCAATAGACAAATTGCCTGCGAATTTCATTGTACTGCAAATTGACCAGGTCAGCGGTTAACAAGTAAACTTTGTAAAAATCTGGTGCATGACAACTGGCGCAAATAGCTTCCATGCGTTCGCGTTTCTTTTGCCAGCTACCCAGTTCTTCTTCATTCCAAACCGTTCTAAAACTCCAGGTCATTTGCGATTCCCAGGCAAGACGTGCGCTGACGTTGTGCGTTAATGGCTGGGTTTCATTGGCTTCCATATGGCAGGTTGTACAAACCGGCACTTCAAGAGGAATGGGTTCACCCTGTTTTGAAGCGTAATTCATATCCCAGTGGGCTGATTTGGCTTTAAAAATGTTGCCATGTTTTGATTCGAGATAGATTTCGATCTGCGGATGGTCGGGACCGATGTGGCACTCGCCGCAGGTTTCGGGTTGTCGTGCAACAGACCTGCTGTAGGAATGCTTTGCATGGCAGGCATCACATTCCCCGACACTGCCATCGGGCCAGAGATTACCAATATTGTGGCACTGTTCGCAACCATGACGCGTAGCTATAGGATTTTCATAAACCGCCCGGTCGGCATTTTTAAAAAGCCAGAACTGATGGGCGTGTTTGCTGTCTGCAAACTCGGCCACTTCCTGTTCATGGCATTTGGCACAGTCTTTCGGGGTTGGATGACGTCCAATCAGAATGTCACTACCCGTACAGGTAAACGCATCAAAATCATCTTTGGCGGCTTCATGACACTCGTAACAGCCCGTGCCCGAGACCGCATGCTTGCTCTCTTTCCAGGCATCAATCTGTTTTACCGCAATGCCCTTCTTTTCGTGACAGGTAATACATTTTGCCGACATGGCATCAATTTCAATTTCCGGTTTGAAAGTACGGCTTTTTTTCATTTCCACACCGGCTACAATTAAAAGTGCTACAATCAGCAAAACGCTGAAAATTCCAATGAGCCATTGTTGGGCTTTGACAGTATCCATACATCCTCCTGCTTTTATTTAAATTACTATTGTTTCCCAAAGGGTTAAAATTAAAGTAATAATTAATGTTAACACTCCGGCAGTTCTGCTAAAAATGGTTTGCTTTCTCTTTTCTTTTGAAATTAATGGTTCAATGAACGGCCAGAAGGTAAAAACCAGCACAAAGGCAGCGGTAGCATAAATGCCTACATGCAGGGGTACCATTTTGAGAAAACGATAAGTCGGGAAAAAATACCACTCCGGTTTAATATGCGTTGGCGTTACCGTCGGATCGGCCGGTAATCCGATGCCCGGTGGCAACACCACAGTTAAGGTACTCAAAAAAGTCAGCAAAAATAAGGTAGCAATAATGATTTTGTAAAAATGGTGCGGGTAAAAAGCGTAATACTTTTCTTCGAAGCCCTCCGGGATCGAAACGCCATGTAAACGTAAGATAACAATGTGTAAAAAGATAAAAACAAAAATAATCGCCGGTAAAATCATTACATGCAGCGTATAAAAGCGGGTCAGGGTATTGGCGTTAACCACATCGCCTCCCCGCAGAAAAAAGAGCATCAGATTGCCGATTAAAGGGACTTCCTTAATCATATTGGTACCCACCGTAGTTGCCCAATAGGAGAGCTGATTGTAGGTCAGTGAATATCCGGTAAATGAGATGGTCATCGTTAAAAAGAAGAGGATGACACCGATCAGCCAGTTCAGTTCACGGGGTTTACGGTAGGCATGGGTGAAAAAGACACGTGTCATGTGCAACAGTAATGAAATAATCATTAAATTGGCTCCCCAGCGGTGCAAACCGCGAATCCAAAATCCCAAACGCACATCTTCGGTAATGTGCCGGATGCTTTCATAAGCCATTTCGGGTGAGGGCATAAAATAGAAAGTTAGAAACAGCCCGGTTAAAACCTGAAACCCAAACAAAATTAAAGGCGTAGCACCCATGACAAACAGCCACTTTTTCATGTGTGTGGGAATGGGTTCTTTAATGAAAATCTTTTCATTGAATTCAACAAATTTTTCGTAATCGATCGGGAAGCGTTGCAAAAGCCATTCTTTGAATTTCATGCCCATGGACTCCTTACTTTATCTTCCACATAAACGTACACTTTGTGGTTTTCCACCACCACCCTGAATTCATCCAACGGGCGTGGTGGCGGCCCACCAATTACATTTCCCAGGCGATCAAACATCCCCTTATGGCAGGGGCAGAAGAAACGTTCCTTATCCTGTTCCCATTTTACAATACAACCCAGATGTGTACAGACACCAGAAAACACTTTGTACTCTCCATTATAGGGAACAACAAAAACGGGAATTTTACCCATGTTAATCTGCTTGGGGCGCTTGTCGGTAAATTCCTTTTCATGTGCCACCAGATATTTGTGATAGGTTTTCTCCTTGCGCCTGGGGAAAATGTAGAGCAAAAGATTGCGGAAGAATGCAAGAACGGCTAACCCCAGGGCTGTAAAGACACCTGTTTTAAAGAAGAATTCCCGCCGATTTAATTTTTTATCTGTTTCGGCCATCACGCTTCCTCCTTGTTTATGGTTTGTTCTTCTTTTCTTTCTTTAAAATGTGGTTCAAAATCGGTAATTTCTTTATTGAATTTTATTTTCAAGGCTTCTCCAAAAAAATAACATTCTCTCACGCATTCACCACAATTAAAACAAGATGGGTAAAGTGGCTCCTTTTTGGGATTTAAATAAACCGGACAACTTTGTACACAGGGCGACTCTGCTTCTTCCATCGTACATACACAGTGCATTTCGTTGTAGTTAATCATTAATCCCCTGTTCCAGTGAAATCGCTGCAGTAAAGCACCAACAGGACAAAGCTCCCTGCACCAGATTCTTCTCAAAAAAAAGACATCCATCAGCAGTATTACCAAGACAACTAATGATTCTATGCCCAATGCTTTCAGAAAAATAATATCACTTATGAATACTCCAATTTGACCGGGCATGGAAACAAAGTAAAGGATTGGAAAGCCTGCGATTACTGACAGGATAAGCCAGGTGGCTAGAACGACCCAGTAGCGATTTGCATTGACTGCAAAAACAGTTGTGATTTTGCGAGGTAAAATTTTCTGTAACCATTCCGCTACCAAATTGTAAGGGCAAATGAAGCTACAAAAAAGTTTACCACCAATGAAAGCAATCAAAATCGGGATGGTAATTCCCATCAACAATTGCCAGTTAAAATTAAAGGTCAGCAGTAAATGCTGTAATGCGAACAGAGGATCCACAAATTCAATTTTCCAGATGCGTAAGCTGTAATAATTACCGGTAATCATTTCCACCTTAAGTAAATTTAAAGTCGGAATCATGATTAAAAGAAGCAAAGAAAGAATTTGAATCAGTCGCCGTTTTCTAAAAAGCAGCGAAAGCATCTTGCTTTTTTGCAGGCCCATCAATCATTCCTTTTCAATACAACAACAGATGGTTCTTCATTGGGACAAACATTTTCACAAATACCACAGCCTACGCATTTTTCCTCAACCACTTCCGGGTAAATTTCCTCCTTTAATATGATAGCTTCGGTGTAAATGGGGCACCTTTCGTAACAGGCCCGGCAGATAATTCCCAGGTAAGGCAGGCAGGTGTCCTGATCGATTTTGGCCAGGCCCATCCGCACCTGTTCTTTTTTCACAATCGGTTGCAGGGCGTCGGTCGGGCATTCAGGAGGGCACTTCATACACAGGTAACAGGGCACTTCTCGTGGAATAATCACTGGTGTTCCCGATTTTTTTCCTAATCCGGTTTTGACCACCTTAATGCTTTGGTAAGGGCAAATTTCCACACAGCGTCGGCAGCGGATGCAGTGTTTCAAAAAATCCTTTTCATTAATCGCGCCCGGAGGTCGCAGAGGCTGACGGTAATCGGCCACTTTTTTTAAAAACTTTTCAAACCAGCTCATCTAAAAATTCACCCGATACCTCATCTTCAAAATTAGCGTAAGCAGGGAAAATACCTAAAATAGCGGAATCGTTATCCTGAATTTCCTTTAACAATTTTTCCAGATCCTGCTGCGGGCTGGTTTCCACAACAGCCACAATGTACTGTTCCTGATGAATACCATAGGTTGTAATTTCGGGTATTTCCTCAAGACGCCGGTAAACCGATTCTATTTTTTCCTTTTTTACTAAGATGGTGACACCTGCGATGGCCAAGTTTTACTCCTTTCCTACTTTAAAAGTAATTTTAATGGCCGGCTGCTCCAGTGAACATTGATATTCACAGATTCCGCAACCAGTACATTTTTCAGCATTAATCTGCGGAAGACCTGCCGAGTTAATAAAAATGGCTTCATCCATCAGAGGACAGGCATTCACGCAAGCACGACAAAAAAGCCCGTCAAAGGCAAGGCAGCGTGTAGCATCAATTTGTGCTATTCCATTCAGGTGTGAAGAAAATTCCATTTGTAAAGCACCAGTCTCGCAGGCCTTAACACAGGGCAAATCATTACACAGGTAACATGGCTGTTCCTGTGGTATTATTACCGGTTTGCCGTAAAAGGCATTATTTTCCTGACGGTGGACTCGAAGAGCCAGGTGCGGACATTGCGCTACACATTTGTGGCACTCATTGCAATGCTGCAGAAATGCATCTTCCGATGCAATACCCGGCGGTAATAAAACGAACATCCGCTGCTTTCCATCAATTTGGGAAAGCTCTCGAAGTGCACTGAAAAAGTTCTGAAAAAATGATTTTCTGCTTAGCCTGTTTAGTTCGGACATCCTGTCTCCCTGTTATTAAAGAAAGGACTGCCTCAAAGCGGATAAACTTTTGAGACAGTCCCCGATCTCATTTTCAAGCTTTGCGAATTCTTGCTGCACACACCTTATATTCCGGTTCTTTGGAACCCGGATCAAAGGCATCAATGGTCAGAATGTTGGCCATCCATTCTTCCCAGTGCCAGGGGATGAACAGAGTACCCTTCTCCGGGCGATTGATCACCCGTGCTTCTATTTTCAATTGGCCGCGGCGGGTTTCCACAATCACCTGATCCTTGTTGGCAATGCCCAAAGCCTTTGCATCCTCAGGATTTATTTCAACATAAGCTTTGGGAACGGCTCTGTTCAATTCAGGAACAGTACCGGTCATGGTTGCCGTATGAAAGTGTTCCAAAACGCGTCCGGTGGAAAGCGCAAAGGGGAATTCATCGTCCGTTGGTTCTTCCGGTCCTTTATCCGGCCGTGCCCAGACCACGGCTTTGCCATTCGGTTTACCATAGAAGTAGATCCAACGACCTTTTTTCTTTTCTTCCGGCAATTCATCAAAGATGGGATCGCCTTTAACATATCGCTTGTAGGTACCAGGATGATCTTCGGAAGGCACAGGCCAGCGTAAACCGCGTTCTTTTTTCAATCGGCGATAGGTAGCTCCACTCAAATCGAGATCGCGTCCCCTGGTCAGGCTGATGTACTCGTTCCAGATGTCTTCGGCAGTTTTGTATTTTTCGAATTCTTTTTTAAAGCCCATGCGAATGCCTAAATCCCGCAAAATAAACGCATCCCAGCGTGCTTCGCCCATCGGTTCCAGTACTTTTGGCATGTATTGTGAACGGCGTTCGGTACAACCATAAACGCCTTCTTTTTCGGCCCAGAAAGCGGCCGGTAAAACGACATCGGCAAATTTAGTGGTAGCTGTTGGGAAGAAAGATTCAGAAACCACGACAAACTGTTCTTTTAACCCTTTCCAGAATTTGCTGGCATTGGGCAAAGACTGGGCCGGATTGGTACACATGATGTAGATACCTTTAATTTCGCCTTTATTCAGGGCTTCGAACATAGCCACGGTGTGTTTGCCCGGCTTGGGTTGAATATTGGTTACCGGTACACCCCATACCTTAGCGACTTCTTCGCGGTGTTTTGCATTTTTAACCAAACGATGAGCAGGTAGTAAGTGACACAAACCGCCGCCTTCGCGCACACCGCCGCAGGCGTTGGGTTGCCCGGTTAAAGAAAAAGAATCGCAACCTGGTTTTCCGATTTTACCGGTAAGCAAATGCAGATTGGTAATCAGGTTATTGGCCCAGACGCCACGCGTACGCTGATTGATGCCCATAGTCCACAAACTCATGGCAGTTTTGGCCTGACCAAACATGCGGGCCGCTTTCACAATATCCTGGGCGGGTACACCACTCACCTGAGAAGCATACTCCGGTGTAAATTTTTCTAAAAATTGTTTGTACTGTTCATAGGTCAAATCTTTTTCATTGTCTTTAAAAACCACATTGTCTTTGATGAATTGTTCATCAGCATAGCCTTCCTTAATAATGATGCGTGCCATGGCGTGTAAAATGGCCAGATCCCAACCTGGTTTTGGGAACAGATGTAAATCAGCAACCTGATCGGTTGGCGTTTTACGCGGATCAATGATTAAAATTTTAACATTGGGATTTTTGTTCTTGTGCCTTACAATCCGTTCAAATAATATGGGATGGCATTCGGCCGTATTTGAACCGATCAGCATGAACATTTCAGCGTGTTCGATGTCATCATAGGTGCCAGAAGGTTCATCCAATCCAAGGGAACTTAAATAACCGCCGACTGCACTGGCCATACACAAACGGGGATTACCTTCCATGTTATTTGTGCCAATGCAACCTTTGAAAAGTTTGTTGGCCATGTAGGTCTCTTCGGTTTCCGCCTGTCCGGAACCGTAAAAAGCCAAAGCATCGGGCCCATGTGCCTGACGAATTTCATTGAACTTTTTGGCAACAAAATCCAACGCTTCATCCCAGCTTACTTTTTCGAATTTTCCATTTTTCTTAATCATGGGATGCGTCAAACGTGTTTTGGCATAAATCACCTTGTGCAAATAAAATCCTTTAACACAAATATGCCCTTTATTAATGGTATTAAGCTTATCTCCTCTAATGGCAACCACTTTGCCGTTTTTCACTCCAATCAGAACACCACAACCCACACCACAAAAACGGCAAACCGACTTATGCCATTCCACATCATTTTCTGCAAATAGAGGTTTAACGCCGCCGGGCAAAAGCGTTGTCCCAATGCTGGCAGCCGCAGCGGCTGCAGCCGTGGTTTTGATAAATTCTCTTCGGGTTACGCCCATTTTTTCCTCCGTTTTTTCAAATCATTTCTTATTGATGAAATTTTAAATTATGATTTTTGTGGCAGGAAAAGCATTGTAAATTGCCGCCTTTTGAGGCATCCACCGGCTCTCCTGTATGGCAGTTCAAACAAATGTCTGTTGCCGGCTTTGCTTTAAATTCTTCCTGCCCGTCACCATGACACATGTAGCAGCCAAAATTCATCATGCCATGTTTGGTGCTCTTCCATTGGGTCACAATTTCCGGAGTCACTTCCTGATGGCATTCGGTGCAGGAGA
>CAYNLJ010000069.1:0-8357 GCA_964398005.1 uncultured Caldithrix sp.
TGGAACGCCCAAAATTTACGGTAAATTTCCCTGAAGGCAAGAAAAAGTTAAAATAGCAGTAGCCACCGAAGTACACCGAAAATCACCGAAATTTTTAGCCACTGATCTTCACAGATAATCACAGATTAATTTTTAGGAAAACGGATTGGACGGATGAACACGGATAACCACGGATTTTTCTATTTTTAATTTTATTATTTTAAAAATCTTCCGTGCTAATCCGTTTAAACTTGCCCGGCTCAGACGGGTCTGTGTCTTCTGTGTTCGATTGTTTTTAGCCACTGATTAACACAGATTAGCACTGATTAAAATATAGTAACAGAGTAACGAGTGACAGAGTAATAAAGTACTTTCCCTGGCAGATATTATGTTATCCTATTCAACCCGTCTGGCCAGCCGGACAGGCCATTCAACTAATTTACTATTCAACTAATCTGGCCACCGAATAACACCGAAGTACACCGAAATCACAGATTAATTTTTAGGAAAACGGATTGGACGGATGGACACGGAAGACCACGGATTTTTTTAATGATTTAAATAAATTTTCCGTGCAAATCCGTTTAAACTTGCCCGGCTCAGACGGGTCTGTGTCTTCCGTGTTCTATTTTACGGAAATAGGGCAAGGCATGCCTTGCCCCTACCATTAAACTATTCAACCATTAAACTATTCAACTCTTATATTCTGAACGCTTAACTTTTTATTCAAGTACCTGCCGCAGCTTGGTGGCAATTTGTTGAATGGAGAAAGGCTTTTGAATGTAATTCACGCCCTTGTCCAGCACGCCGTGGTGCGCAATGGCGTTGGCGGTGTAGCCGGACATGTACAATACTTTAATTTGAGGCAGTTGTTTCTTAATCTGGTCGGCCAGGTCTTTCCCGGACATCTCGGGCATGATGACATCTGTCAGCAGCAGGTCAAAGGATTTACCAGGTTGCTGAACTAAAGCCAAAGCCTGTTGTGGTTCACTGACGGCTTCTACCGTGTAACCCAATTCTTTTAACAGACTTTGAGCAAATTCCAGAATTGTTTTGTCGTCCTCGACTAGCAAGATTTTTTCACCCTTTCCTTTAAGGGGAACTTTTTCCTGATAGCTTGAGATAGACTTTTCTTTTCCCTGATATTTTGGAATGTAAATTTTAAAGGTAGTTCCTTTACCAGGCTCGCTGTACACATTAATAAAGCCATTATTCTGTTTTACAATGCCGTAGACGGTAGCCAGCCCAAGACCGGTGCCTTTGCCCATTTCTTTGGTCGTAAAAAAGGGTTCAAAAATTTTGTCCAGGATCTCTTTTTCCATTCCGCAACCATTGTCACTGACGGCCAGCATCACATATTCTCCCGGGGTAAAACCGGCATGCGTGGTGCAATAATCGTCGTCAATAATCCGGTTTTCTGTTTCGATGGTAATTTTGCCAACGCCCTGAATGGCATCTCTGGCATTGACGATGAGATTCACCAGAATCTGATCAACCTGGGAAGGGTCTAATTTAACCGGCCACAAGCTGGAATAGGGCAACCAGGCCAGGTCAATATCTTCACCAATCAGGCGACGTAACATTTTCAACATGTTTTCAATGGTGTCGTTCAAATCCAGCACTTTAGGTTCAATGGTTTGTTTGCGGGCAAAGGCTAACAATTGCTTTGTGATGTCTGCAGAGCGGGTAGCGGCCTGATGAATTTTGGCGAAGTAATCAAAAAAGGGATTGTTTTTGTCCATTTTGCTCATGCCCAGCTGTGCATTACCCAAAATCACGGTGAGCATGTTGTTGTAATCGTGTGCCACGCCACCGGCTAAACGGCCAATGGATTCCATTTTTTGGGACTGACGGAATTGTTGTTCCAGTAAGATTTGCTGACTCACATCCCGACCTACGGCTACAAAGTGTGTAATATTGCCCTCGGCATTTCTGACTGGCGAGATGGTCTTTTCTTCGGTAAACAATTGACCATCTTTGCGTTTGTTGATGATTCGTCCCTGCCAGGTTTGACCGTTGATGATGGTTGTCCAGAGCTTTTCATAAAAGGTTAAATCCTGTTTTCCGCTTTTCAGGATGCGCGGTGTCTGGCCAATGGCTTCCTCTCTCGGGTAGCCGGAAATCTTTTCAAAGGCCGGATTGACATATTGAATTTTGCCGGTCAGATCGGTGATTAAGATGGATTCGCCAGCCTGTTCGATGGCGGTCATCAGACGTTCCAGTTCCATCTGGGCTTTGGTCTGTTCGGAAACATCCCGAATAATGGCAAAAGTAGCCGGATGCCCCTGATAATCAATGATTTCGTAAGAAACTTCCACATCAATCAGTTGCCCGTCTTTTCTTTTTAAGGTCGTTTTATACCTTTTGGGCACCGGAAGACCAGCCTCGCGCCTTTTTTGCCTTTCATGCAGTTCCCGGATGGCTTTTTCACTGTAAATTTTGTTAAAAGGAATATCTTTCAATTCTTCTACGGAATAACCCAGCATTTCGGCAAAGCGGGCATTGCAAAACATGATGCGGTCGTTTTGTGTAATCTCGATGCCGTCGTGAGCATTTTCCACGATCAGACGATATTTTTCTTCGCTTTCGCGCAGAGCTTCTTCAGCTTGCTGGTGTTCTGTAACGTCTAAAATCTGAGCAATGGTAAACACACGCCCTTTAGTGTTTTTAATAACCGCTGAACTGATTTGAATGGTTCTCAGCTCTCCATCTTTTCTGACAATATGAAATTGATACTGAGCAGGCACTTCTTCACCACGCTGTCGCTTTTTGTATCGTTCGGCTACCAGATCGAGAGAGTCTTTTGCCAGGAATTTTCTGAAATCTTGGCCTACAATTTCGTCATGTTTCCTGCCAAAAATTTCGTACACCTTGTTATTGACATAGGTTAGTTTATAATTATCGTCAATAATCAAAACTCCGGTCTGGGAATTTTCAACCACCGTACGGTAGCGTTCTTCGCTCTCTCTTAAGGCTTCTTCAAACTGTGACCGATCGGTAATGTCTTCCATGGCCAGTAAAATTAAATTGCCTGATGGTTCTTCCAGCTCGACTTTTTTGGCGTTGAATAATATCGTGCGCCGGCCCAGATTTTTGAATTCCCTGGTGATCGCAAAATCATCAACCGTCTCTGCTTCAACGAGAATTTCGTCAAGCACAACTCGTAAATCGGGTAAATTTAACAGACCATCTGCAATTTGGTAAATATTCTGCCCAATTACATTCTCTTCCTGGAGATTAAATAATTTGTAAAAAGAGCGGTTGGCGGATACGACTTCTAAGCGGGAATTAAGAGTTAGTACCGCTTCACGAAGGGTGTCGACAATGGCCTCGGCCAGTTGACGGGCCATCTGGATTTCATGTTTTGCCTGACGCTCTTTTGACTGATCCCGGAAAACAAGAACACAACCAATAATGTTGTCATTAAGATCAAGTATTGGAGCGCCACTGTCGGAAATGGGAATCTCTTTTCCCTGTCTGGAAATAAGGATCGTATGGTTGGTCAGGTTGACAAGTTTTCCGCTCTTTAATACCCGTTGCACCGGATTTTTTATTTTATGCCGTGTATGTTCATCAATAATATTGAAAATTTCAGTCAGTGGTTTACCGCGGGCTTCGCTCTCCGGCCAGCCGGTCAGCTTTTCAGCTATGGGGTTCATTTGCTGCACTTTGCCGGTATTATCGGTGGTGATAACGCCATCGCCTATACTGTAAAGTGTTGTACGAAACCAGTCCTTTTTCTCCAGAGATAAATGACGTAATTGCAACAAAAGATTAATCCGGGTCTGAAATTCATTACTACCGAAGGGCTTAATGATAATTTCGTCAACAGCTTTTAATAAAGATTCATCGAAGTCGGTCAGTTCCTGCTGGTTGGTCATCAGTAATACAGGTAAAAAAGCCGGACGTTTTTCCTTTTTTAGCTTTTCTAATTTTGAATGGTTCTTTTTCAGATTACAATAATCAATAAGAATCAGATCAATATTTTCTGCTAAATCCTGACTGGCTTTTAAGATTTGATGTTCTACAGCCAGATTTGTATCAGCCAGTGCATGTTGGTTTTTCTCTTCGAGCAAAAGTTGAATTCTGCTCATGGGCTTCCTCAATCCTGAAAATCTAACAATTTTTATTTATTCTTTTATTGTTTTAATTTCCAATCCACAGATGATTTCAAGATTCGACCGTACTACTTTTAACTTTAAAAGAAAAACACTTTTCTGAAAAAAGAGAAAAACCGCATGTCTTCGCTTTTTACTTTAAGACAAACTTAAGATTTTTGGGGTGAAAAAATAACTTTTTTAAATTTACACTCTGATCGCATTTTTTTGTAATATATCATAATTTTGTGATGCATTCCCTTGGAAATCGTCTTATATTCATGTAAAGTTGAAATGAAACTGTCGGATATCTGCCGGGTAAGTTTTTGTTGAACCATTGGAGAACATTAATGAGATATATATTCCTCTATTTTTTCCTGAGTGTAAACCTGGTTTTGGGGCAGGTCGTTCATATTACTCACTCTTTTTACCGGGTGCAGATTGAGGATGAGGGTTCTTACCAACGGGTGCGTTATGAGGGAGTTGTTGACGGCTCGCCATTAATCAATGATCAGGGGGCGCCTGATTTACCGGTTTACATTAAAACGGTTGCCTTAAATCCGGGAGAGAAAATTGCCGGCTTTTCCGTCCGCAGTCTAAAAAAAGTTGAATTGCAGGGTGAATTTCAACTGCCGGTCAAACAGCCGGCCTGGTCTCAGGAAGCCCCGCAAATGTTAATTGAACCCGACACAGAGATTTTTAATCGTACTGAGTTGTTCCCGCAGCAACTGGTTCAATACCTGGGAACACAAACGGCCAATGGTCAGTCCATTGCACACTTTGCAATTTACCCCTTTCAATACCTGCCGAAAGAGAAAAAACTTTTTTTTGTCAATCAGATTGAACTTGTTTACACCACTAAAGCGGAAGAAAACGCGGCCATAAAGCCCTTTCTTGAACAGGATGCTTTCGTGACCACCGCCTTGTTGCAGGATCAAACGGGTAACCAGTTAGATGGCAGCTTCCCTTTGCCTTCCGGTAACACCGATCAGATTGACCCGCAACTGTTGGCCAGCGGCTTAATCGACCGTTACGTGATTGTTACTTCGGACGAACTGGCGGCGGCTTTTGAACCTCTGGTAGAGTGGAAAACCGAGCGCGGGGTACCCACCGTCATCCGAACCTTAAGCTGGATTCGTCAGCATTTTCCGGATGGCGTAGATGATGCCGAACGGATTCGTAATTTTGTGCGCTGGTCCTACAGCAAAAGGGGAACACGTTACCTGCTGTTAGGTGGTGACACGGAAATCGTGCCCACGCGTATGGTGCACACTGGTGATTTCACGTTTCCTACCGATTACTATTACGCTGACCTGGACGGAACCTGGAACGCCGATCAGGACGATACCTTTGGCGAGGCCAAAGATGATCTTGAAGGCTATCCTGAAGTTTACGTAGGCCGCATTCCGGTGATGACGGAAGAAGAAGTGCAGCGCTTCCTGGAAAAATTATTTGAATATGAGAAATTCATAAATATTGACGCGCAAAACTTTCCGGCTTCCATCCTTTACCTGGCCGGGGATTTGCAGCGGGCCAATGACAGCCGCGATCAGCTTATCCTCAAACATATTGATCCGCTTATTCCGGCTCATTTTGACCGCACCATGGTCAGCCAGTCCGAGACGGGCAGCAGTACCGATTTGCCCCTGAGCGAATTAAATAAAAGTTACGGACTCATCTTTTCCGAGGGGCATGGTTTGTACTTTACCTACCGGCCAGGTGCCCGTGGTTCCGACCTCTACAATTACCATTTGAATGAGTTGACCAACCCTGATCCGGCCATCTGGTACATGGCCAGTTGTTACACCAATGACATCTCCAAACGTTGTTTCGGAGAAGATTACCTGCTAAATCCTGCAGGGGGCGGGGTGGCTTACATCGGCAATTCCAGCTGGGAATACCCTTTCAGCGGCATTTACCTGGAAAAGGAGTTTTTTAATCTGGCTTTTTACCAGGGTTTTTACCACCTGTCCGAAGCACACTATCTTTCCCGTCTGCCCTATCTTGGCTATTTAAATTTTGAAGGGCCTTCGAGAATTATTGTTTATTCCACCGTTGTGCTGGGTGATCCTGAAATGCCGGTCTGGACGGATCGGGTAAAAGAGTTTGTGCTGCAGGATTCCCTTATTGCGGGTCAAACCAGTCGTTCCCTACAGGTGGTGCTAAGCCGGGCTGATTCCACGTCTTTACCCTTAAGCAATGCCACCGTCGTTCTGTACAAAAAAGACCAGCTTTACAAAATTGCCCGCACCGATGAACAGGGCATAGCGACCTTTGACCTGAACGGAGTCGTGCTGGACAGTGTAAAATTAACCGCCTGGGCCCGTAATTTTAAACCACAGCAAAAATGGTTAGACTTAAGTGACGGAGAAAGCTATGGTTTTGAATTGCTGCAGGTTCGGTTAAACGATGTAGAGGGAAATGCTAACGGACAGTGTGAACCCGGAGAAGTTTTTAACCTGCAGCTAAAACTGAAAAACAGCGGTCAGGCCGACTGGTCGCCGGTTACAAGAATACATCTTACCGCTTCCAAAACATTCTGTCAGCTTTCGGACACCCTGCTTTTTCTGAATCGTACACTGGCAGCAGGGGAGACTCTGGACACCACCCTCACACAGCTGAGTTTAAACAGCAATATGGTCAGCGATACGACCTTGTTGCTTGAAGTTGGCGTGGAACCCCAACGGGCCAAAATGTTAATGGCAAAGGTGCCCATTGAGGTTTACGTTCCGGATCTGAGAATCCAGCGATTGAGTGTGGCGACCTTGGCCGACACGACCGGTGGGTTCAACACGTCGACACTGATCCTGTTTCTGGAAAACAAAGGCCAGGGTGCTGTTCGTCAGCTAAGCGGACAATTGACCACGACCGACAGCCAGATGACCATTGAAGACGGGCAGTTTTACATTGAAAATCTGCCGCCGGACAGCGCGCTTCTGGTTGATGGTGAGTTGGTTTTTAAACATTCAACCTGGGATTTGCATTTTACTCTAATCGTAACCGATGCTGCCGGTCATCAGTGGCAGTTTAAATTAGACCTCGATCCGCCGCAGCCGGTGGAACAGCTTTCTTTTGCCCCGGCCAGTGATGGCGGCATTACCCTGAACTGGCCGCCAACATCTTCTTCGGATGTTTACGGTTACCTGATCTATCGGGCGGAAGCCGCTGCCGGGCCATTTCAGTTATTGACCAGGGAACCGGTAACCAATGCCGGCCACTTTGTAGATCAACAGGCGGAAGCCGGAGCACGCTATTTTTACACAATGCAGGTGGTGGACAGCAGCGGCAATTACAGCGCTTTCAGCGACACAATTCAAAGCTGGAGTTCATTGCCCTTTCAGGAAGGATTTCCGATTCGTTCCAACGTAAAGGCCATTGGCTCTGAAATGAGCGGCCTGACGTCCTTCGATTTAGACGGCGATGGGTTAAAGGAATTGATTGCCACGGGCAGTAATGGTCAGCTTCATGTTTACAACTGGCGCGGCACCTTGCTGTTTAAGGCCGAAGGCCTGGAAGGCGACCTGACCTTTCCGGCCGTGGGACAGGTGACCGGCGATGCACAACCCGAAATTGTGGTTGCTGCCTACAAGGAAGGTGTGGAACAAAACCATCTTTACGTGCTGGATTCACAAAACGGACAGTTACTTGCTTCTGCGGACCTGCAGTACAATGCACCAATGCCGGTGGTATTAAGTGATTTAAATGGCGATGGCTTTGACGAAATGTTGCTGTTAACCCACGCCAACAATGCACCGCAGCCTCCCAAAAACGCAAGACTCTTTATTTTTACCGACAGCAGCGGTACGCTTACAGGATTTAAAGACTGGCCGGATGAAGGTTACGTCTTTAATGGATCGGCTTCGGTGGGCGAGTTAGCCGTAGGTGATCTGGATGGCAGCGGACAGCTTTCGGTGCTGGTACCAACGGTGGACAAAATACTTTACTGCTTTAAACCCGATAGTGCACCTGAACCGGTCTGGACGAAAACCATGGCTAATCCACTGGAAGCACCCCTGACCCTGGCCGATTTAAACCATGATGATTCTCTGGAAATTGTTGTGCCTGTGGTTAAGTCCGATTTGCTTTTTGTACTGAAGAGCGATGGCAGCCCCTTTCCCGGCTGGGAGAACGGGCAGAGCTGTCATGTGACCAATCCATACTGGCGGGTGTCGCCGGCCATTGTGGGGAACGTCGATGAGGACAACGATCTGGAAATCATTTACGTTGGGCGTGATGCGCTTTACATTTTTGAAAAAGACGGTAGCCAGAAAACAGGATTTC
>CAYNLJ010000070.1:0-95 GCA_964398005.1 uncultured Caldithrix sp.
GGCAATTCACTTAAAGTCACATGGCCATATATGTAACCGGGGTTATTGTTTACAGAATAATCTTTCACCAGTAATACGCCTTCTTCTCCTTCGTT
>CAYNLJ010000070.1:105-8319 GCA_964398005.1 uncultured Caldithrix sp.
AATTCTGAAGTAACTGGAACTGGTTAGGACTTTGTCCCACAGGGCGTGGAATATCTGTGGGCAATTCACTTAAAGTCACATGGCCATATATGTATCCGGGGTTATTGTTTACGGAATAATCTTTCACCAGTAATACGCCTTCTTCTCCTTCGTTAGTCTCATCAAATCGCCAGTAGCCAATCAACCCACTGTCAGCGGTAGCATAATATTGAGGGGGTAACGTATCCTGCCAGGTGGTTTTGATTTGCTCTGCTGTTCGCGCCCGGTTCCAGATACGAACTTCATCGATGATTCCCTGAAAATTATCATTTGCAACCTGACGACTACCGATTTGAAAATGATTGTGATTGGGATAAAAATCGCCAATTTTGCCTGTTGCCTGTTCAATATGAAAAAGCCTTCCGTTAAAATAGGTTTTTACCTGATTCCCATCGTAAACAATGGCTATATGTAACCATTGATTTTCTTTGGCTTCAAAATGGGTACTACGCCATTTCCATCCCGGAGAGCCGTTAGTGATGGCCCAAAGAATTATACCATCCGCTTGTCTGTAAATTTCATATTCCCCTTCTTTATTAAGAATGACTCCACCCCACACCGGGTTTGAACCCGAATCCTGTGGCATGATCCAGGCCTCCATGGTCAGTTGATCGGTAACGCGTAAATTTTCTGAGCCCCACATATTGACATAGCCATCCTGTTGGTTAAAATCGTTAAAAAGCAGTCCCCTGCCATTGTTTACTTCATTAACGACTTGTATGGGCTTGTAACCACGTATAAGTTGTAAAGAATCATATAAAAACCCATTAAAATCAAAATAATTATTACTTTCATTTTTTAACTGTTTACGTTTTAATTCAAACAACTGACGCGACTTGTCGATCATAGCAAAACCATATTGATTCACACTAACTTCTTCATTTTCAGCAAAATGAAATGGTGTAGATCTCAGGTCAATTAAAGTTGAGGCGTTATCGAATTCGGGATAAGACCAGGTGACATTTCCTACCTTGACATCACTAAGATAAAAAGATGGGAAATCACCCGATCCCTCAATAGTCTCTTGCGTCACAAAGGTTCTGTCACTGCGATCGATTTTAAGGGTGATCGGATTGATAGCCACTTTATTAAAGGTAAAACGGGAATGATTGCCATAGGCAATAAAATCAGAAAAAATCAATGGTTCACCATTTGATTCAAAACTGAGATAGCTTCGCGGTTCGGCTAATTCCTCATGTGTTTGCGGATCAAAAAACAGACAGTAAACAAGCAGGGCATTTTCATCCTCACCACCCGGATTGAGCCAAAAATCGCCACCCGGATCGGGTAAAAAGGAGCTGTATTTTTTTACTTCGGCTGCATTCTTATAAATGGCTGGCAGGGTAATCGTCGCCGAACTTTCGTCACCCCGGGCATTTTTTACAATTACGGTACCGGGACCGTCCGGAACACCTTCAAAATCAAGAACATTTGTGTAAAAAGAACCTTCATTCTGTTCCAGCTCGAGGGTGTGCATCTGACCATTAATGGGAACTTTGGCAATCACTGATTGTATGGGGAAATTGTTGGCTAATACACTTATCAGAACTTTTCTGAAATCGCCGGAATAGCTGGCCAGACGAATTTTAGGTTCAGGATTTTCCCCGGCACTGAACATAACCAGCTTGGTGTTGCGGTGCATGGTAAGACCCGTTAAACTTTGAGGTCTGCCGGCATTTTCCCACTCCGTCAGCAACTGGCTGGATGGAGAGGTGGAATACCATGCCTCCGGATATCTACGATTTTCAAGAAAGACATCACTGCCCTGTTCCCGATAATCCATAATTAGTGACGCAAGGTATTCAAAAGAGAATTGAGGATCCCAGTAAGGGGTTCCGGCGAATACCTGATATCTTTTGTTCAACTGATTCCCAATCTGTACAAGGAAATTCATACTGACCGGATCGATCTCACTTTCAAAACTGGCCCAGTCAATATCCGAGTCCCAGTCCTGAGTATCATTGTTCCAGCGCACGACCTTGGCCTGCACCTGAACAACTTCCAGCGACAGGGGCATCCCCTTCTGGATTGCTTTTAACTCATCCAGCGTGATGATCAAATAATTGGCGTTTTCATCTTCTTCAACCAAAATGGTACCGTTTTTAGGGAAACGGTTATCAGAAGTTCCCGGTGGTGTTAAAACATTAGCCATTTGCGAAGGCTTGAAGGTGGCAATTGTTTTTTCGCCAATTTTCAGATTTACGGTGGGTGTTACATCCAAAGCCGTAGCACTACCTACATTTTGCATATAAATACGTAATTTTAAACGTGCGGCCTGATCGGGACTTGTTGTTCGGGTGTTGTCCCAGTTACTGCCAAAACTGTTAGTAGAACTTTCTGTGGTCGTCCAGGTGTGTGAATAAGAAGCCGTTACCGAACCTCCAACCAACTCAAATGGATTGAGAGATGCTTCTACGGTGACCGAAGCACTTACCTCATCGGTATTTGAAACCTCATTGGTGAAGGAGTTACTCTGATCCCCACCCTCGGAATTGCTGATGGTTTCGATGGGAATGACATCGTAGTCTTCCATCTTAATGCTGATCACCGGTCTGGCTGCAACCAGCGGATGGTTCTCCGGGTAACCAATCGCAGCTGGCATGTTTATGCCGGTTACTTCCATATAATCGCTGTATGGATCGCCATCCGTACTCCAGCGTTTGGGATCCGTAATGTAATATTCTTTTGACTCGTCACCATCCCAGGCTTCAAACCCGTTGGTCGTTGAATAGGTAAAACCGTTTAATTCCAGGCCGTTCTCAATACCATCACCGTCATCATCAGCTGTGACTTTTAAAATTGCCACCTGGCCATCCGGTCCTTTCATCTGAATGAGGTTATTCTGATCATCCTCCTGAGCATTGTTCTGAGCATAAACCATATTTACACCAATTAGAAACATCAAAAACAGGCTGGTACATCTATGTAGAAACTTCATTATATATTCCTCCCCATCTGGTATGATTTGTTTAAGCATTTACAAAAACTCTGAACAATGTGATTAAACGGTGGGACAATTATCATTCATAGTTTGTGCATACTTACTTAAAACGAGGCCTAATTTTCGATTATTCCTCTAAAAGAAGATTGTTCACTTTAATTTGGAAAGTCATGGAAATAATCGTCCCAAATGTTTGGTAAAACGACCTACGCGTCGAAACTTGAATCTTTTCACCTATTTCATATTTCCCGTTAACCTTTTATTTTTTCGAAAGTTATTAGGCGTATTCATTTTTTGGCACGCCTTTTGTCATTAATAAAAGCGAAGTTGAGTTAAAGTTAAACAAACCAAATCAAGGAGGTTCAAAATGAAGAACTTACTCGCAATCTTAGGCTTAGTGGCAATCTTCTTTGCCGGCAACGTTTTTGCACAGGATTCACTGCAGGTGCAGAACAAATACCGTAAAGGCATCAAAAATCAGAACAAGGTCCAGGTGATGCAAAAGCAAAACAAAGGACAACAGGTAAAAGGTTTTGTTGATGCCAACGGTGATGGTTACAATGACAATGCTCCGGACGCAGACGGTGACGGCATCCCCAACGGGATGGATCCAGATTATACCGGCGCCAAAATGCACAAAGGTAACAGCCGTGCCGGATTTGTTGATCTGAATGGTGATGGCATCAATGACAACGCCCTGGATTCCGATGGCGATGGCATTCCCAATGGCCAGGATCCTGATTTTGTTCGTCCCCAGGATGGCAGCGGACGTCAAATGGGCAAAGGTAACAGCAAAATGCGTGGCGCTGGCCAGGGTAGTGGTCTGGGCACAGGTGACTGTGACGGCACCGGTCCTAAAGGCAACGCCAAACGCGGCCGTAAATAAAACCTCATAGAACCCCAAAAGCCCCAATCAAGCCCGGTCTTTGTGCCGGGCTTTTTTTTTTTTAGGCAAACGCCACCAATATCACGACCGTTAAGACGAATATTGGACAATTCGGTCGAATTAATCTTTATCTAATTTACACATAACCTCGTAAGTCTTTTATTTTCAATCTTTAAAATAATTGGCATAATTATTGAGATTATTTTGTAAACAAAACACAGACAAACTTAAGGAGGTTAAAATGAGACCAATAAGATTTCTATTTCTGATAGCTTTTTTAGCTTTAGGACTATTCATCAACAGCGAAGCAACAACATTAAATACAGATCAAAATACCATCGCCATTAGAGGAATTAGCAATTCCGGGAGCGAGCCATTGTCTGAGGCAGTAATCGACGGTTTACTTTTGATGCGCGAAGAAGAAAAAATGGCCAGAGATGTTTACCTCGTTCTGTATGAACATTGGCAGCAAAGAGTATTCAAAAATATCGCACGAAGCGAGCAAAGGCATACCGATGCCATCAAGACGCTTTTGGATAAATATAGTCTGCAAGATCCCATGATCAATGATTCTATAGGTGTTTTCAAAAACAAGAAACTACAATCCCTTTACAATCAATTAATCGAAAGAGGCAAAAAATCTTTAATAGAGGCCTTGCAGGTTGGAGCCTTAATTGAAGAAATTGATATTCTTGATTTGCAGAATGAACTAAGTCGTCTAAATGGGAATGAAGACATCGCTTTCGTCTATCAAAATCTAATGCGGGGATCCAGAAACCACCTGAGAGCCTTTGTAAAAAACTTGAAACGGCAAGGGATTACCTACAAACCAATAAAATTAGATCAGGCTGAATTTGACGCCATTGTTAACAACAATTGGGAAACAGGAAAAAATAAGAGGTACTAACATGAAAAAGATTGTATTAATCTCGCTGGTATTAGCTTTGGTGACGTTGCTGTTTGGTCAGATATCACCGTCGGTTACAATTTCAACCTATTCCGATGATAATGTTCTAAGATCACCGGAACCAATAAAAGATGTTTTAACAGATATTGGAATAAAGCTATCCTATCAGCCTGAAAAAACCAGTTTTCAAATTTCATATGAAAGTGATTTTTTCAAATATTCAAAGTTAAACGAGCGGGACTTTTCGCTCCATACCCTTGGTCTTTCTTCCTACAAAAGTTTTGGGAAGAATGAACAGCATACCTTTTATTTTGGTTCTGATTTTGATTTGCGCATAAACGGACAGGATTACAATTATTACAATTACAATCAATTTTACCTGTACGGGAATCTATTCTTTGATTTTCATAGTTTTTTAATTAGAAGCGGTTACAATTTTCGTTATCGCGGCTATTCCAATCTTCCGGAATTAAGCAATTTTCAGCACTATTTCTTTCTGCAATTGAACAAGTCCTTTGCCACACGTACCACCGTAATTTTAGAGAGCGACCTGGGCTACAAAAGTTTCCGTGGTCAATCTTCAGAAGTCGTCTACTCAGCAGGCCGAGGACGCCGCTGGACTACTTCAACATTGACTACCTCCTCAAATGCTCCGGTTCTTTCTCATCTTATTTTGTTAAGCCGAATTTCTCAGTCCATACATCCCAAAATAGGTTTCTTTGTCCAGTACAAGAAGCAGATAAGCCTGGATCAACAAAGCGAATTTTTAAATAGCGACGGTTATTTCCAGGATGAAGAATTATTCGATGATCCTTTTAGCTATGAAAGTGATCAGGTTTCGGCTCAGCTTACCTGGATACTCCCTTACCAAACTACGATTAAGATTTTTGGTAGTAATTACCAAAAAGCATATATCAGTGAACAAGCCTTTGCCTCAGCAGAAGATTCCGTGGGTATTGGTGGGCCGCGATCCGATCACGGAAAGCAACTTTTTGTCTCATTGGATAAAAAATTTTATTTAAACAAAACCTGGCTGCAAGCCATGACCATCGGTTTGAATTACAATTACTTGCTAAATAATTCAAACAGTTACTGGTATGATTACAAAAATTCTGTTTTGAGTGGAACAATTTCATTTAATTTTTAAGAAAGGAATAAATTATGTCAGCATACAGAAAAGGACGTTTCAGTTGGAGAGCCTTTGTTAGCCTCTACATTACCTGGTCTTCAATAATCTTACTTGTTTCGGGCATCATTCTTTATATTGCCCCGGCCGGACGCATCGCCAAATGGACGCATATATCACTACTGGGACTGGAGAAAGAACAATGGCAAGCCTTACATACCGTTTTCTCCTTTATTTTTGTGATCGCCATTGGTTTTCATCTCTTTTACAACTGGAAACCATTTATCTCTTACCTTAAAGATAAATTTAAACAGGCCTTTGCCTTACGCAAAGAATTGTACGCTACTACTTTGGTAACATTCGCCATTTTTATTTTGACTTTGTGGAATGTACCACCATTCAGCACGATCATGGATATCGGCGAATATTTTACGGAATCCTGGGAGAACGAACAAACCGAACCACCCATTCCCCATGCCGAAGAACTATCGATTAATGAACTGGCCAAAACGGTCCAGCTACCTGTCGATCAAATCCTAAAAAATCTGAAAGAACAAAATATTGAAGCCAGCCCTGAAATGATTGTTAAAGAGGTGGCTGAAAAATATGATTTAACTCCCAGTGAATTATTTTTAAAAATGAAAGTTAACCCGGTTCAAAAGACAGAATCATCCACTTCACTTTCGGGTCGCGGCTACGGTAGAATGAAAATTGCTGATATTTGCCAGGATATCAATGTTCCACTTGATAGCGCTCTGCTACGCCTGAAAAAATTTAACCTTGAAGCGAATGGAGAGATGATATTACGCGATTTGGCTGATCAATATGATAAGCAACCGATTGACCTTTTGAATATTATGCAAAAAGGAAAAATTGAATAGCATCAGTAATTTTAAAAATTTTTGAAAGATCAAATAGTGTAGAGTATCAAAGTCTTAATTTCGTCGGAATAACTTTTGTCTTCCACATTTGCTGAAGAATTTAAAGCAAAAGAGTCTGGTCACCTTAACATACAGAACCAGAACAAATGAATGAGGATGGGAATCAAGCGTAAGGGCAAGACATGTCTTGCCCTTTTATTTTTCTTT
Source organism: uncultured Caldithrix sp. (assembly GCA_964398005.1). Classification (GTDB taxonomy): domain Bacteria; phylum Calditrichota; class Calditrichia; order Calditrichales; family Calditrichaceae; genus Caldithrix. Next base: position 7,093 of record CAYNLJ010000070.1, read on the forward strand.
GTAAACTTTTCTGCCCTGCTAAGACGCGTCTGTGGTTAAAAAATAGAACACGGATATAACTGAAAGCACGGATTAACACGGAAATTTTATCAAATTAAAAAAGATAAAATTATTAAAAAATCCGTGGTCTTCTGTGTCCATCCGTTTAGTCCGTGTTTTAAAATATTATTCGGTGAGTTTCGGTGCGCATCGGTGGCCATATTAGTTGAATAGGTGATTGGTTTAATGGTTGAATGGGAAAACAAAATACATGCCAGGGACAAGCACTTTATCACTCTGTCACTCGTTACTCTGTTACTTTGTAAGTTTAATTAATCTGTGTCAATCAGTGGCTAAAAGCTCAGTGAATTTCGGTGCCCTTCGGTGGCTGCCAATTTTTGTTTGCACATTTATTAAAAATGTTTGACAATGAAGTAAAATCTATTTAACTTTATTGCACAATTTTGCAATATTAATATGGAGCACAAAAGAAATGCCAAGAGGTATGGGAATGGGCGGTCGCATGATGGGGCCAATGACCGATCCAAGAGCCCGTTTTTTTATGGCCCTGGCCAGCGACCAGCGCTTAAGAATTTTGCAGCTTTTAAAAGACGGTGAAAAAAATTCACAGGAAATCATCAGTGAATTATTGTTAGACCCTTCTGTAGTTTCACGACATCTAATGATGCTACGTAATGTGGGTCTGGTAGAAGCCTACAAACAGGGCGTAACCATGTACTTTAAAATTGCCGATCCACGTGTTTTCGAGATTATCGAAACCGCTACCAATATAACACGTGACTGGTTGAGTAAATTCAATGATTTTTTTTAGGACAAAAATAACATTCATGTAAAGGAGGACATTCTTATGAAAGTCGCTGTTGTAACAAACAACGGAGAAACCATCAGCCAACATTTTGGCCGCTCACGATATTTCAAAATTTTTACCATAGAGAACAATGAAATCCAAAACGTTGAGATGCGTGAACGAAAGGTAGGTCATTTTGCACATGGCGCTCACCATCATGCACACCATACTTCCCAGCATGATCATTCGCACGCCGGACATGGTTTCGGGCCGGAAGCTCAGAAGCGCCATGCCATGATGGCCAGTGAAATTGCTGACTGCGAAGTTTTAATTGCAGGAGGCATGGGACTGGGTGCTTACCAGAGTCTGAAAACAGCTGGTCTGGATGTCATTTTAACCGATGTCAGAAACATTGAGGAGGCATTGAACGCTTTTAAGGA
>CAYNLJ010000071.1:0-8310 GCA_964398005.1 uncultured Caldithrix sp.
GTATTCAAGTCCCCCCTTTTTTGATTTTATCTAAAATAAGGAATAATTGGCTTTCAATCAATCTGTTGTTCTGAAATTGATTTACTGTGGATTTGTTCTAAAATATTTAATGATTTGATCAGCCACCTTTTCAGGTAAATGTCCTTTGGAAATTAATTCATCTTTAGAACAGCGGGCAATATTGGTTACGGAACCAAAAGTGGCCAGTAATTTTTGTCTGCGTTTGGGGCCAATCCCCGGAATTTGATCGAGTTGTGAAGTCAGCGTTCTTTTTTTTCTGCGCTTACGATGAAAACTTATGGCAAAACGGTGCGCTTCATCGCGAATTTGTTGCAGTAATTTAAGAGCTGAAGAGTTGCGCGGTAATAGAATCGAATCTTTGGCATAGGGCACAAACACTTCTTCCAATCGTTTAGCCAGACCAATAATGGGTTGATCTTCAAGGCCAAGATTTTTAAGAACATTTAAGGCCGATGAAAGTTGGCCCTTCCCACCATCCACGACAATTAAATCCGGTAATCTTTTTTTCTCTTTCAGCAGTCTTTCATACCGCCGTTGCACGACTTCACGCATCATGGCAAAATCGTCCGGGGTGTGTTTGGTATTGATTTTAAAATGCCGGTATTCACTTTTTTTAGGCTTGCCGTTCTCAAAACATACCATGGAAGCCACGGCATCCGTACCCTGAATATTGGAAATATCAAAACATTCGATCACCAAAGGTGGTTTGGGTAAATTAAGATCACGATGCAGAGCGGTTACGCTAAAGTGAACGGTCTGTTCCTTTTTCATTTTTTGCAATTGCAATTCATCCAACAGGTAACGCGCATTTTTTACCGCCATCTGAACCAATTTGTATTTATCACCCTTTTGAGGTACCACAATTTGCACTTTACGTTTTGAATTCTGACTTAGCCATTGACTCATGGTTTGTTCAGATTCAATTTCCACCTGCAGATAAATTTCCTGTGGAATGTCCAGATTGGTGAAATAATATTGATTTAAGAATTCTTCTAAAATTTCGGATTCATTTTTCCAGTTGATCTGTTTTAAATAAAAATGTTGCTTACCGATAATTTTGCCTTCGCGAATTTTAAAAACCACGACACAGGCTTCCTTATCTTCCAGAGCAATGGCAAAGACATCGCGGTCTTTAAAATCAGAAAGTACAATTTTCTGGCTGTTGCGATAGCGTTCCAAAGCCTGCAGCCGGTCACGTACCAAAGCAGCCTCTTCAAATTCCATTTGTTCAGCCAGTTCATTCATTTGGCCGCGCAGCTCTTGCACCAGTTCTTCGGTTTTACCTTTTAAAAAACGCCGCACCTGATCAATCAGACGGGCGTAATCTTCTTTACTCTGTAATCCCTGACAAGGACCTTTACATTTCTTAATGTAATAATCCAGACACAGATCCACCTTTTTTTGAGCAATGACCTGAGGCGTTAATTGATACTTGCATGAACGAATAGGAAAAATTTGCCGCAAAGTTTTTAAAACATAGCGAACATTTTTTACCTCGGTGTACGGTCCAAAGTATTCCGAACCATCCCGTTCTATTTTTCGGGTGACAAAAACCTGGGGAAAATCTTCATTGGTGATACGAATGTAGGGATACGATTTATCATCCCGTAAATTGACATTGTATCTTGGTTTGTGTTCTTTAATGAGGTTGTTTTCCAGGATCAGCGCTTCTACTTCAGAATCTGTAACGATCCATTCGATATCGGTAATTTTTCTAACCAGAGCATTGAGTCGTGGATGGTAGGGGCGGGACTTTTGAAAATACGAACGTACCCTGTTTCTTAATACATTCGCTTTTCCAACATACAGGATGGTTCCTTTTTCATCTTTGAATAAATAACAGCCAGGATTGTTGGGAAGTAATTCTAATTTTTCTTTTAAATTTACCATAAAAATGTATTTTTACGTTTTTTGTTAGCGCTCATTGCGTGTTTCATGCTATCCTTCATTACTTTTTTATTCAAGAAACGTTCCGTCTGGTTAAGAGCTGTACAACTGTTTCTGCTGAATGTAATGCCAGACAGCCGATGGAATCAGACTTTTTACCGACTTTCCTTCCCTGATCCGTTGCCGGATGATGGTTGAAGAAATCTCGATTAAAGGTGCTTTTATGAATAAAAATTTTTCTTTTGGAAGATGGTCCGGTAATATTCCGCCTGGTCGGTCATAAACAACAAAAGTAGCCATTTCAAGCAACTGTTGATAGTCTTTCCAAAGGTGAAATTCAGCTAAATTGTCACCCCCTATAAAAAAGAAAAGTTGAGCCTTTGGGTATTTTGTTTTAAAAAATCGCAAGGTGTCGATGGTGTAAGAAGTGGTTTCCTGTGAAATTTCAAAATCCGAAACTTCAAAATTTTCAAAATCGCGCACCGCCAATTGTACCATCTTGAATCGATGGTGTGCAGGTGTTATCTCGCTTTTACTCTTAAAAGCGTGCTTAAAAACGGGAATAAAAAAAACAGAATGCAACCCCAACTCATTAAGTAGCCATTCGGCAACAATTAAATGCCCATGATGAATTGGATCAAAACTGCCGCCAAAGAGTCCGATTTTAATTTTTTGATCCGGAGAGGACTTGTTCATTTCCCGCCTCGGGAATCTTTTGGGATAGTTTGTTCACTTTTTCCATCAAAGGACTTTCCGGGAACTGAGCCTTGAACTTTTCAATTTCTTTGGCCGCCGATTGTGGATCTTCCATTTCCAGATAGGTTTCGATTTTACCTAACTGAGCATCATCGGCCCATTCTGTATCGTAATAATCAGCCAGTACCTGGTCATAGTAAATGATAGCTGCTTTATATTCGTGCATCTTACGATAAATATCAGCGTTTTTAAGTTCTTTTAGAGCCAGCTTAGCACGTAATTCTGCAATCTTTTTAAGAGCTTCGTCCTTTAAGGGGTGCGTAGGATTATCTTCAATAAAGATTTGGAATTCGCGAATCGCTTTTAAGGTGTATTCCTGATCCAGTTCTGGTCGTGGAGAAAGGCGGTAATAGCTTTCAGCCAGTTTGTACTGAGCCAATGGTACCAATTTACTTTTGTTCATGTTAGTAATTAATTTTTCATATTCTGCAGCAGCAATTAAATATTCTTTCATCATGAAGTGAGATTCTGCCAGATAAAATTGAGCACTGTCGGCCACACTGCTGCCTGGATAACGCAACGTGACAACGGTGAATTCATTAGAAGCTTCATAATAATCTTCGTCTTCAAAAAGTTTTTTGGCATATCTAAAATATTGTTCTGCTGTCCAATCCGGTTTAGGACGTACTCCGGCACAGGCTACCAATAATAATGCAATTAAAACCAAAACTCCCTTTTTAACCAAATTTTAATCCTCCAAATTTAAATTTTGTAATTAATTGCGATTAAACGCCCAATTAATTAACAAGTTCATTCAACTTCTTAAACTGTAAAATAAATAGACCACGATGGTCAAACTACCAATCACCACCATAGGCTGCAATATCCGAGTCCAGGCCGAAAAACTTACCCAATTACCTCTGGTAAAAGAAAAAGGGCTTTGTTCCAGAGAACGAATGCGGGTGCGATCCACCTGATCTTCATGCCATAATTTTAGTTCCCAGTACCTACCCCTCGCTTCCCTTTCTGGAAGATCAACCAAATAAGCACTAAATTTTAGACTGACACGCCTTTTAATGCTTTTTCCGGCACCCAGCATTTGACCCATCGATTCGAAATATTTTATTTGTGGTTCAAATTGCTGGATGACCAATCTTTGGCCTTTGTTTTTATCTGTCAATTGAAAATTCTGCTGATCAAAAAATTTAAATAAACGGCTTCGACAAAAGGCCTTTTGTTCATCGTTTAAATTTTCAAATTCAATATTTAACGATTGTCCCGGAATTGCTGCCGCCGTCAGCACGGAGTCAAGCGCCTTAAAAAACAGAGTTTCAATTGCAGTTTGATTGGTAACAGGTGGCTGAGCCCAAAGAAAGACAAAGCTCAGTCCCGTCAACCAGAGACAAAAGTTCATGATTCGCATAACTTTTAAGTTAATAAAATATTTACATTTAATGCAACAGAATTATTAGCAGGCAATTTTAAATCGATTTGGTAAAAGTGAACGTACTAGTACTAAAATTTCAAACCAGGAATTGAATTCAATATTTCCAATCCCGAAACAATGCTTATTTTTTCAAAGTTTAGATATCAAGGTAACTTAATCTCTCTTCGATCCAGCATGGATTGGTACAATGTATCGATGATTTTCATGGTTTCAACCGCATCCTGGGCCGATGAGAGGTTTTCTTCTTCCCCTTTGACCACGTTAATAAAATGGCGAATCTCTGCTTCATAGGCACGCAGGTAACGGTCGCGGGATTTTTCATCCGCAATAGGGGTTACCGTCACCAGATTTCCGTGCAGGTCTTTTTGAATGCGTAAAGGATTCAAATAAGCCGAACCATTTTTACCAAACACATGTTGGTATTGGACATCATGATCAAGATGCAGGTTCCAACTTACCTCAAAGGTCATACTGATACCATTTTCAGTTTCCAATACTGCCAAAGCGGAATCTTCCACCTGGAAATCTGGCTTAATGTTGTAACCAAACAATCTTACAGCATGAATTTTAGGTTTATTCAATAAGAAAAGCGCAGTGTCAATCAGTTGAATGCCGAGATCCATCAGAACACCGCCACCAGCATATTGTTTTTTTACCTGCCAGGTCAGTGATGTTTCCTTGCTCCATTTTTTTAACCAACCGGCCTTTAGGTAAAACACTTCTCCCAATTCCTTCTCGTTCAGAAAGTTTTTCAATAATTGCACATCATCCCGGAAACGGTTGTGCATGCCAACCACGACCGGTACATTACGTTTGTCAGCCAGGTCAGCAATCCGTTGCGCATCTTTGGCATTTAAAGCAATTGGCTTTTCAATCAGCACCGGAATATCTTTTTTTAAAGCCATTAAAGCCATGGGATAATGATAGTGGTTTGTGGTGCAAATATGTAAGGCGTCAATTTTTTCCTTAGCAATCATCTCATCAAACACACTGTACCATTTGGGAATTTTGAATCTGGAAAGAATACTGGCCATCTTTTTCTCATCCACATCGCAAACGGCAACAATTTCCACATCTTCCATCTTCTTTAAACTGGGTAAATGGGCCACCTGAGCAATTTTTCCCAGGCCTACCAAAGCTACACGCAGTTTTTCCATGGTTGATTCTCCCGAATGTTATTCCCGTAAAAAAGCTCTGAAATTATTTTTATTCAAAATTGAAATTGCCTGCTTGGCTTCTTCCAGGTCATTAAAGGAAATGCGAAACACACCGCCTTCCTTTTCTCTGACTTTTAATAGTTCGATATCTCTGATGTCGATCCCGTGATCCGCCAGGGCGTTAGACATGTTAGCAATGGTACCCGGTTCATCCCGGACATAAACCAGCACATCAACCAGTGGATGCAAAAACCCCTTGGAGGCCTTAGGGATCTGTTGGCGATAATAATTGGCCGAATGAAAATCTTCAGACAAATCGCTTATGTTTTGTGATTGTTTTTCTAATAATCCTATTAATTCCTGCAGTGCCTTTTTAATGTTTTCCCGGTTTCTTTCCAGGATGTCTTTCCAGATGGCAAAATTACTGCTGGCAATGCGCGTCAAATCCCTGAATCCACCGGCAGCCAAATCCAGATAGGGTTTATCCGGATTATTGCGTTTGCCTACCATATTTACCAGATTAATCGCAATAAGCTGGGGTAAATGGCTGATCATGGCCATAATTTCATCATGAGCTTCAGGTGACAGCAATAGAACCCGGGCTTTGATATCTTTCAACAAAGAAATCAGTTTATTATGTGTAATTTCATGGTTACCGGCATTAATTCCGGTTAAAATGTAGACAGCATTTTCATAAAGTAATGGGTTCGCAGCTTCCAATCCGCTTTTTTCAGAACCGGTCATCGGATGCCCACCAATGAATGTACCGCTGAAATCTAATTCTTCTACAATGCGATGTACATTTTGCTTGGTACTTCCTAAATCAGTTACGATCGTCCTTTTATCTACAACACCATGTAATTCGGCTAATTGTTTTTCAATAATTTGGATGGGCGTAGCAAGAAAGACAAGATCGGCCGTTGCACATGCTCCTGGCCAATCTTTTACGGGTTTATCAATGATTTTTTTTTCAATAGCCTGAGAAATAATCGAAGGGAAATCATATCCCCAGACTTCGAATTGAGGATGTTTATTTTTAATGGCCAAAGCTAATGAACTGCCCATTAGCCCTAACCCGCTAATAACAATTTTCATCCGTTAATTACCTATTCTAATACTTAGAGTTAAACAAGATTATTGAAAGTACGAATCCAGATCAAGTTGGAATTGGCCTGCCATTTTAAATTTTACTCTAAACGGCATCGCTATTTTCCTTATCAGGTTGAGGACAATGCCGAATACTTTTGAAAGTTTCTGCAAAAGCATGGCCATACCAATATTTTATGCCTTAGGTTCAGCAATTTTTCTTCCAATGACACTGGCAATTACACGGATCTGTTTCATAAGTTCATCAAACTGATCAGGATACAGTGATTGTGCACCGTCTGACAAGGCATGTTCCGGATCGTGATGCACTTCCACCATAATTCCATCAGCACCGGCAGCTACGGCAGCTCTAGCCATGGGAATGACTTTATTGCGTAATCCGGTTCCATGTGAAGGATCGGCAAACACGGGTAAATGGCTTAACTTTTTAACAACCGGAATTGCCGATAAATCGAGGGTATTTCTGGTGTAGGTTTCAAAAGTTCGAATGCCCCGTTCACACAAAATCACGTCTTTATTGCCACCGGCCAGTATGTATTCCGCCGACATTAACCATTCTTCTACAGTTGCTGCGATACCGCGTTTTAGGAAGACAGGTTTTTTGGCTTTACCCAAGGCTTTAATAAATGAGAAGTTCTGCATGTTTCTGGCACCGACCTGGATGATATCTGTGTATTCACTGATAAGATCAATCTGGTCCTTATCCATGGCTTCCGTAATCACCAGCAGGCCATATTTATCTGCAGCTTCCCTTAAAATTTTAAGCCCCTCTTCCCCCAATCCCTGGAAGGAGTATGGAGAAGTTCTTGGCTTAAAAGCTCCACCACGCAAAATTTTAACACCAGCTCTGGAAACGCGTTCGGCAATGATCATGGTCTGTTCTTTGTATTCCACAGAACAGGGTCCGGCAATAACGACAATTTCATTGCCCCCGATTTCCACATCTCCAATTTTAATAATCGTGTCTTCATGCTGAAATTCACGACTGGCCATTTTGTAGGGGACCGATATTCGGTAGGCATCGGCCACCCCCGGGAGTACTTTAAGATCACGAATATCCAGTTTGGAAACATCGCCGATTACCCCCAGGACAACATGTTCAACCCCTGTGGATCTATGAACAGAGAGCCCCTTTTCATCCAGGAACTCTATTATATGTTCTATCTGGCTTTCGGAAGCCTCTTTTTCCATCATTATGACCATAAAACACTTCCTCCTAAGATTTTCGAATTGAATCTAAATAATCTTGTAATATAAAAACAGCGGCGATTTGGTCAATTTGTTGCCGCTTTTTACTTGGTTTTTTCCCCACACGATGGAGAACATCGTGCGCTCGTACTGTACTTAAACTTTCATCAATTTCAACTATGGGAATTGAGAGTCGTCTTCGTAGTTTTTCAATTAAACGCAGAATCTGTTCGGTCTTTTGTGAAATTTTCCCATCAAGAGTATAAGGTACACCAATGACGATTTTCGTGACGGAATACTCATTAATGATGGCTTCAATTTCTTTGGCAAAAGGTTTGTACCCTTTCCAGGAAATAGTCTTAAGAGGATGAGCCAAAAATGCCAGTTCATCACTTATGGCAACCCCCACCCTTTTTGACCCAATATCAAGACCTAATATTCTCCCCATATAGTTCTTTTTTTAAGAGGTAAAATTTTATGATTTTTCCGGAGGTAATGGCTCTTTTAATACTTCTTTTAAAAGTTTCCCTGCCTTGAAATGGGTTTTACGGCGAGCAGGTACATATATAATTTCACCAGTACGGGGATTTCTTGCTTTGGGTTTTGGCTTTGTCTTCTTTACTTCAAAAACACCAAAATCTCGAATTTCAATCCTGACTTCCGGATCGGCTTCGCTAAGAATTTTTCGTAACACTGTAAAGACTGCATCCACAAATTTTTCAGCCGTGTAAATCTTTTCATTTAATTCCTGAGCAGTCCTTTTGGCTACATCTTTTTTCGTAACCGTTTTCATAAAGCTTACCTCCA
>CAYNLJ010000072.1:0-8298 GCA_964398005.1 uncultured Caldithrix sp.
CCACTCGTTACTCTGTCACTTTGATACTGTGTTACTGAATTAATCAGTGGATATTTTTCTCTCACATAGGCAGTAAGAGCGCAAAGGTATTTTTAATTAAATCCATGTTCTGAAAATAGTTAAGTGTCTATCTCTGTTAATCAGTGGCTGAAAATTTCGGTGAATTTCGGTGTCCTTCGGTGGTTAATGTTTCGGCAATTTCGTCGAACATTTTCGGCATTTTTGAAAATTTTTCACTCATTTTAATCCGTATTAGCCTTCTTTTAGCGTTTCCGCTTTCTGGCACGATTGTTGAACTTATAATAAACGAATACGAACTAAGAGGATTAAACCAAACAAAGGAGGTAACATCATGTTAACCAAAAGAATCTTAGCCATCGCCGTTGTCAGTCTGTTATTAATGGGTAGCGTGTTTGCACAGCCCGGGCCGGGGAAAATGGGTCCACAACAGGGGCAACCAGGACTTCAGATGTTCAAGGGACTCAATTTAACCGATGAACAACGTAGCAAAATCGAAGATCTGCATCTGGAAATGCAGAAAAAAATGATTTCAATGCAAGGCGATCTGCAAAAACTGGAAAAAGATTTTCGCCTGATGGTCATTGACGAAAAGGTCTCTGACAGCCAGTTGCAACATCAGTTGCAAAAAATTCATGACCTGAAGTTAAAAATGGAACTCGAACGTGCCAAAAACCATCGGAAAGTCCGGTCACTGTTAACGGATGATCAGAAGAAAAAATTTGATTCCATGTATCTTAAAGGGCCTCAGGCGCGCAAAGCGGCCCGTGCCATGATGAAAAATCGCATGAAACGCAATCCTAACAGACAATTCCAGAGACCGTAAGTCTCCCCCTGAAAAAAGCTGCCCTTAAAGCCCTTCTCATGAGAAGGGCTTTTTTTTACCAGTTTCCCTTTATTTAATCAAGTTCCTGAAGCTGCTTTCGATAAAAAGAAATAAGGGATTTAAGATGAGGGAAACAAATGCTCAAAAGTTCAAATATATTCATCATTATTTTTGCCATTTTGTTTGTGGGCTGCCAATCAAAAGTAGATTTTTTTAGCCCCAAGAAGCCGGTTCAGGCTGAAACACAGCAACCTCCCCCCATTCCAGAAGAAATTGATGGAATGATATTAATTCCCGGGGGTTGGTTTGCTATGGGTTCTGACCGAAAGGCGGATGAACGTCCCATTCACCAGGTTTATGTAAAATCGTTTTATCTGGATAAATACGAAGTCACCGTAGAAGAATTCCGTCGTTTTTGCGCAGCTACGGGTCGTCGCATGCCCATGCAACCTCCCTGGAATTCGGACAATCATCCGGTGGTCAACGTCAGCTGGTATGATGCGCAAGCCTATGCCAAATGGGCCGGCAAGCGGTTACCCACTGAAGCAGAATGGGAATTTGTCGCCCGAACAGGGAGCAATAGTTTGACATATCCCCTCAAATTAGAGCGTTCATACCTAAAGTCCTACGGAAACATTGCGGATTTTTCTTTATTTCGTAAAGATCAGCGCCGTGCGGTAGCCAGTAATTATGAAGATGGCTTTCCCTACACCTCACCGGTCGGTTATTTTCCGCCCAATCCATTTGGAATTTACGACCTGGAAGGCAACGTATTGGAATGGTGCGCCGACTGGTATGATGCCAAATACTATGCCAATTCGCCCTCTGAAAATCCGTTGGGTCCGGCAAAAGGTAATTACAAAGTTATCAGAGGAGGCTCCTGGAATCGAAGCGGGGAATACCTGCGAACTACCTTCCGGACCTGGTACCCCCCACAATGCACTTTTAACTTTTTGGGTTTCCGCTGTGCCATGGATGTTGATGTGATGGTTCCTGTACACAAATCCTCGCCCATACTCACAAAAAATCAATCGAAAGTTAATTTTTGATTTACGTCAAAACAAAACTCTTAATATTCATTACATTTTTCTCAAATTTAAACGGATTTAATTTAAACAGGAGGTTATAAAATGAAAAAGTTACTTACCGTAATAATTGCCCTTCTTGTTTTTCATTCCATTTCTCTTGCTGATATCTGGACAGATACCACGATTACAGAAAATACCACCTGGACGAAAAACAATGCTTCAGGTGATGGAGTCTGGATTGTTGACACACCAAACGACACATTAATCGTTAAGCCGGGTGTAACGCTAACCATTGAACCCGGTGTTACCGTTAAATTCCACGGTGATGTTCTTTTCTTAGTCTATGGATCCCTAATCGCGGAAGGAACCGCTCAGGATTCCATTATTTTTACAATGGACGATGCCGCTGGCAGCGCAACAGAATGGAGCGGTATCAAACTTTTACCGGATTCTTCCCTTTATTTTAGCAAATTAGCCTACTGTCGTATCGAAAAAGGAGATGCTGATATCAACGTGCCCGGCACAGGCACACACGAAGAAAATGGCGGTGCAATCTACGTAGGAGCCAAAGCTGACACCAATACTCAAATCAGCCATTGTACCATTCAAAACAACCGAGCTGTTGAGAGTGGTGGTGGCATTTACGTAGTGGGTAGCCCCAAAATCGAATTGAATTTAATTCGTTACAACTTAGCCGCTCAGTTTGGCGGTGGCATTGGAGTAAGGGGTAAAACCCTGTCCAGCCTCTCTGCTCCAATACTTAAAAATAATATTATCGTTCATAATCAGGCCAATGGTCTTGGAGGCGGCGGCATTGGTGCAATTGCCAACACCAACATCACTATGATTAACGATCTCGTGTATGATAACCAATCAGCAACCGGTTCTGGTGGCGGTATTTTTCTTTACAATTCCTCCTGTTTTTTAACCGGAAAAAATTTGATCGTTAGAAATAATTTGGCCAACAGCGACAACCAGATTCATGGAGTGGCGACTATTAGCAATTCAAATATTGAAGGCGGTTACACGGGCACCGCTAATATTGATTCGGATCCTCAGTTTGCCGATCCACAAAATGATGATTTTCATTTCGAAGCCAACTCACCTATCGTTGATGCTGGTGACAATACAGATGCACCATCCGTAGATTTTGATGGGCAAGCCCGACCTTTTGACGGCGACCGCGATGGCAATGCTGTGGTAGACATGGGCCCATATGAATATCAAAACACGGCTCCCACAATTACTTCAACTCCGGTTACCAACGCTACGGAAGATCAACTTTACACTTATCAGGTGGTTGCCGAAGATCCCGATGCTGAAGAAGTACTAAGCTATTCCCTGATCGAAGGCCCTGCCTGGCTCAGCATGGACAGTCAGACCGGACTCCTTTCCGGGACGCCTCAGACCAACAATGACGCAGGCGATCATCCCGTTACCGTTCAGGTAGCCGATTTAAACAATGCCACCGACACTCAAAGCTTTACCTTAACCGTTACCGCCGTTAATGACGCTCCCGTTGTGAGCGATATCCCCAATCAAACCATCGATGAAGGTCAGACCTTTGCAACGATTAATCTGGATGATTATGTAAGTGACGAGGACAATTCCGCCGCTGAAATGACCTGGAGCTATTCCGGAAACTTACAACTGATCGTAAGCATCGATGAAAATCATGTGGCAACCATCCAAACCCCAGATGCCGACTGGTACGGCAGCGAAACAATTACTTTTACCGCTACCGATCCTGAAGGTTTATCCGACAGCGACCAGGCTATCTTTACAGTAAACAATATCAACGATGCACCTCAGGTTTCTGATATCCCTGACCAAACCATTGATGAAGGTCAGAGTTTTACCCAAATTAATCTCGATGATTACGTTACAGATATTGACAATGTTGAATCTGATTTAACCTGGACTTACAGTGGCAACACGGATCTTACTGTTGTAATTGATCAAAACCACATCGCAACGATCAGTACCCCTGATGAAAATTGGAATGGCAGTGAAACCATCACTTTTACGGCCACAGATCCGGGTGGCTTATCTGACAGTGACCCGGCCACATTTACCGTTAATGCTGTGAACGATGCACCCGTTGTGTCAGACATTCCGGATCAAACGATTAATGAAGGCGAATCGTTTGTTTCCATTCCTTTAGATGATTATGTAACAGACGTAGATAATGCCAAATCTGAACTGACATGGACCTATAGCGGAAATCAGGATTTAACGGTAGTGATTTCGGCTGATCATATTGCTACCATTTCAATCCCTGATGAAAACTGGTTCGGCTCCGAAGCCATTACCTTCCGCGCCACGGACCCCGAAGGCGCCTGGGATGAAGATGTGGCAACCTTTACGGTCAACAATGTTAATGATGCCCCGGTTGCCGCGGATGATCAGGTCACGACTCCCGAAGACAATCCGGTCACTATTCACGTTCTGAACAACGATTCTGACATTGACGGTGACCAGCTGACCATCATCGACGTGAGCGTCCCTGCGAATGGTACGGCTACCATTCAAAACGATACCGTTATCGTTTACACACCCCAACAGGATTGGTATGGTGACGATTCCTTTACCTACACCATTGACGATGGCAATGGTGCCACGGCTCAGGCTTCAGTAACCGTTACCGTAACGGCTGTAAACGACACTCCGGTGGTCGCGGATATTCCTGATCAGGTAATTAACGAAGGAGAAACGTTTACAGATATTAATCTGGATGATTACGTGAGTGATGTAGATAATGCCGATTCAGAAATTTCCTGGACGTACACAGGAAATCAGGAATTGCAGGTAAGCATTTCAGCGGATCGGGTTGCGCACATTACTATTCCCAACGCCAATTGGAACGGCAGCGAAACGATTACTTTTATTGCCAGCGATCCGGCCGGCTTAAGTGATCAGGACAGCGCCGTTTTTACAGTACAGCCGGTTAACGATCCACCAGTGGCCAATGATGACAACGCCATGACCAACGAAGATCAGAGCGTACAAATCAGCGTACTTGAAAATGATTCTGATGCCGATAACGATCAACTTTCCGTTAGTCAGGTATTTGGTTTCAGTCACGGGAATGTTGAAATTGTTGGAGACACTCTGATCAATTACCAACCTTCTGCGAATTATTATGGTCAGGATCAGTTCCAATACGTGGTAAGCGATGGTAAAGGCGGCCTGGACACCGCCACCGTATTTTTAACAATCCAGCCCGTCAATGATGCGCCTGTCATCAGTAGTCTGGGAGAACAGAAAACAACAGAAGGGAACCCATTTGACCCGGTTCAGCTGGATGATTTTGTGAATGATGTGGACGATCCCGACAGCCTGATCCAGTGGCAGGCCAGTCAAACCGTACATATTTCCATTACCATTTCGGAAAAACGCGTCCTCTCGGCTCAGCCTGTTGATGAAAACTGGTTTGGTAGTGAATGGGTCGTTTTAACTGCCACCGACACCTCCGGCTTGTTCGATCAGGATTCGGTACTCTTTACCGTACAACCGGTTAATGATGTGCCGGTCGCTGTGAACGACACAGTCCTCGTGATGGAAGACAGCAGTTTGGTTATTTATCCTTTAAATAACGATTCAGACATTGATGGCGATTCACTGCAAATCAGTCTCATAGATTCGGTTAAGCACGGGGTAATCGTCCTGCAGGACAACCATCTTAATTACCAGCCAGTGGCAAACTTCTATGGTATGGACAGTTTAACCTACCTGGTCGATGACGGAAATGGTGGCCGGGACACAGCTCTGGTGCTGATTACGGTACAAGCCGTCAACGACGCACCAGTACTGACTCAGATTGAAAATCAGACAATTATGGAAGGAAGCTCTTTTGATCCCATTGCACTGGATCAATTTGTAAACGATGTTGATGATCCGGACAGTCTGCTTAACTGGTCTGTAAAAGGACAAAAGGATTTAATGGCAACCATTACCCCACAACGCTTCCTGTTCGTAGAACCGCCTTCCAGCGAATGGAACGGGAGTGAATTGCTTACCTTAACTGTTCAGGATACGGCCGGCCTGTCCGACAGCGTACAGGTGCTCTTTACTGTGCTGGCGGTGAATGACACAGTAGATATTCAGCCCTTGCCTGCGCTGACTTTTAAAGAAGATGATTCGCTGTACTACGCCAAAACGAACTGGTATCCTTTGGTAGAAGATAAGGACAATCCTGATTCCACCCTGAACTTCAGCCTGACAGCCGGGAAATTTGTGCAGGTCCAGACAAAGGCAGAAGGCTTTTTACTCAAAGCTCCGGCAAACTGGTTTGGTAATGACACGCTTCTGCTTTCTGTGGATGATGGTCTGGCAGGATCTTCAGCCAATGTTTATGTAACAGTTAAACCGGTCAATGACCCGCCTGAAATCCGCAATCTGCCGGAGGAAATCACTTTTGACAATGACACCACCTACACATTGACCATGAATGAATTCGCTTTTGATGTGGACACCCCGGATTCACTGTTAAGCTGGAATTTCATGGTTAGCAATGATTCGCTTAAATTTGCCTATGATCAGGAAAGCAGTGTGTTGAGTTTAAGCGCACCGGATTTTAGTGGCACGGTTCTTTTAACCTGCATTTTGAAGGATGACAGTGCTGCTACTGTTAAAGATACCATTAAGGTAGTGGTTAACGCACCTACCGGATTGCAGGATGATCACTTCGCCCAGGTCCCGGATAAACTCGAATTACAGCAGAATTATCCCAACCCATTCAATCCGGTAACAAAGATCCGTTTTGGTTTACCAAAGGCAGAAAAAGTAACCATTACGGTTTACGACATCCTCGGTAAAAAAGTAGCCACTGTTTTTGATGGATTTAAACCTGCGGGTTACCATGTAGTCAGTTTCAATGCCACATCATTATCTTCGGGAATTTACTTTTATCGACTAACGACGGAAAGCGGTAGAACCTTTATTAAAAAGATGGTGGTAATGAAATAACTTTTGAAATTCTTCCTCAAAATCAAGCCAGGACAATGTGTCCTGGCTTTTTTATTTTTCAAACAATTTGTGAACTTCTGTTCAGTCCATTCCATTTATCGGCCCGGCTGCAAAAGCTTTAAAACATCCTGGTTCAGCCTGAATCCGTGGGTTCCCCTTTATTGTTTCTCAGGTGATTTGCCCATTTTTAACAATAAATAACCAACCAGACCAGAGGTGAAAGATCCTAGTAAAATGGCCAGCTTGTCTGTGTACTGAAACTGTAATGGATCTTCAAAAGCCAAACTCAAAATGAATAAACTCATGGTAAAGCCAATTCCCGTCAAGATCGCTACACCGTACAACTGTCCCCAACCAGCCTGTTCCGGTAAACTGGCCAGTTTTAATTTGACCGCCAGCCAGCTAAACCCGAACACACCAAGCTGTTTACCCAAAAACAGGCCTAAAAAGATGCCCACCGGTACCGGACCGACCAGTTGTGTTAGTGAAAGGCCACGAATATTAATTCCGGCATTGACAAAAGCAAACAAAGGTAAAATCAAAAAGGCCACCCAAAAATGCAGATTGTGTTCGATCTCCTTTAACGGGGAAACCGGATTGTTGTTTTCATCGCGCGCATTCAGAGGGATGGTAAAAGCCAAAGCTACGCCGGCCAGGGTGGCGTGTACCCCTGATTTTAGCACACTGACCCACAAAACCACACCCACCAGAAAATAGGCCGCTTTACGCACCACACCCAAGCGATTCAAAACAATTAAAATCACCAAAGAAACTCCGGCCACCAGCAGCGCAGTCATGGAAAGTTTGGCCGTGTAAAACACAGCAATAATGACAATGGCTCCTAAGTCATCAATAATGGCCAGGGCCATGAGGAAGATCTTTAAAGAAACCGGTACGCGTTTTCCTAACAGAGAAAGAATTCCAAGGGCAAAAGCAATATCAGTTGCCGTGGGAATGGCCCAGCCGTTCATGGCCAGTTCATCACCATGATTAAAAAAGATGTAAAAGGCCGCCGGTACGACCATGCCGCCCAATGCAGCAATCAATGGTAAAGCAGCCTTCTTTATTGAAGACAACTGCCCCTCAACGACCTCTCTTTTCACCTCTAATCCGATTAACAAAAAGAAAATAACCATTAAGCCGTCATTAACCCAATGGTACAGCGATTTGTCCAGTTCCAGAGCCCCCACTTTAATCACTACCGGAATGTGCAGAAAGCTCTGGTACCAGGAAGATAAAAAAGTGTTACTTAAAAGTAATGCCAGCAGTGTGACAAATATTAACAACACACCACTGGAAGACTCTTTTTCGAGAAATTCGTCGATAAATTTCATGATAACCTCTTTTTTTAGACAATATTCATCAAAATTTATTTAAATTTTGAATTAAATATAAAAAAATTTTTACACAATAATCTTCATTCTGAACGAATAGAAAGAGTGGAGAATTCCCCGCTGC
>CAYNLJ010000073.1:0-8257 GCA_964398005.1 uncultured Caldithrix sp.
CAGCTCAATAGCCACTATCTTTAGATAGTGGTTAATGTAGATTCTCACAACAAAATTAGGCTTTAGCCGGGAATATTTTGGTATTCGAATCGGGGATGAAACACTAATTTTTATTGGTATTTTCATTTCATTGTTGAAGCTGGAGACTATAATGCTGGAGCTTCAAAAGGCGAAATTCAATCGGTTCACAATCGACTAAAGGCATGATATGTTTTTCAATACAATTTTGGGGAGTATTCAATTTTTTCATTATATTTTGGAAACAAAGAGAGAAATATTTCGTCTTCTAAATAAAAATGATGGAGATGTAGGTATGTTTAAAAAAGCTATTTTTTTGTTAGGTTTAGCTGTTCTAAGTGCCTGCACGGCCAAGATCAATGAAAGCATTATCATTGAGGCAAATAGTAAGGTCAATAAAGATTTAAATACAGTTAATGGTAATATTGTTATTGGTGAGAATTGTCTAATTGATGGTGATCTGCGTTCCATCAACGGGCGGATTGAGATTGGCGAGAACAGCGAGGTTGAAAAAGTTCAAACCATCAACGGGCAGGTAGTTCTTGCTGAAGGCGCTAAAGTTGGTGAAAGCATTCAGGTGATTAATGGTTCCATCAAAATTAAAAGCGGAGCAGTGGTTCAGCAGGATGTGAGCGTGGTTAATGGTTCCATACGTATTTTTGATGCCACGATTGCCGGGGATGTAAAGACTACTAACGGAGATATTTTTCTTGAAAACAAGGCCAGGGTTCTGGGTAACATTCTGATAGAAGGAAAAAGCGGCGATGGCGATAAACGAAGAGTTGAAATTTTTATCAGAAATGGTTCTCAGGTAAAAGGTAATATTGATAATCAAGGTAAGAATGCCCAGGTGCTGGTCTATCTGGATGATAATTCCAGAGTAGAGGGTGACGTTATTAAAGCGGAGTTGATTTACGAAAAATAATTGAGCAGGTCTCGAAATTTCTCTACCTGAAAAAAGCGCCCTTCTACTGGTTCAATCTCCTCATAATCCAGCTTCCAGGTGTCAGCATAAGGGATGTAAATAGCGTACATGCCAACGCGTAAAGCAGGGTTAATATCTGACTTGGGACTGTTGCCTACCATGCAGGTTTCTTCCGCTTTCCAGTTATTTTGCAGTAAAATTTGTCTGTAGACTTCATCTTCTTTTTCTGGTACAATAAAATAGCCGTTCACAATTTTGTCAATGCCCGCGTTGATGATTTTACTTTCCTGTTCCTTAAAGTCACCTTTGGTTAAAACATAAAGATGGTAATCCTTTTTCAGAAGCTTTAAAGTCTCAATAACGCCTTCAAAGAGTTTGGGTTGATCCGGATGTTTTTCAAAACGTTCTACAATTTGTTTAAAGTCATGATAATTAATCAAATTCTGGTACCGTTCGTAGAGAACTTCCAAAATGTAAACAAAATTATGGCTGCCATAGCCACGTTCTTTTACCACCCACAATTCCAGTTCGTCAAATTCTTTTTGGAGTGCTTCACGATCCAGGCCCTTGGCTACCAATAGATCCAAAAAGTCATCGGTTGCCTTTACGTAGTAAATATTATTTTCCCAAAGCGTGTCGTCAGCGTCGAACAGAATTTGCTTGATGAATTTCAGCTTCAATGCCATTCCCTTGTTCTAAATTTAGTTTTTAAAATTCACAACTAAAAGGTCTCTCACAGATACCGCAGATGAACGTAGAAGACCTCGTCTTTTCATTCACAAGTCTTTTCTTTTAATCATCTAAGAAGCAAGATTGAAATATTGGTATTTTTTTGTTTAATTCCTTAATATTCCAGTAAAAAAGTAACCAAACACCAAATACTCTTAATTCTTACACTCTTAAACTCTTACACTTTATTTTAAATTACACAAAAAATAAAGAGCCTCGGCTTTCGTTGATACCATGAAAGCCTGAAGGCTCAATAAATTTAAAAAGACATTTCCCAGTTGTAAAGCGGGAAAAATATCTATTAACCTGGAGGCCACATCAGGCGACGTCCGCTGAGCAGATGGACGTGCACATGAAAGATGCTTTGTCCGCTGTCTTTGCCTTCATTGACCACCAGGCGAAATCCTTTTTCTTCCAGGTGTAAATTTTTAGCCACCTGGCGAGCTACCTGAAACATTTTGCACAGTAAGTAGCTGTCCTCATCGGTGAACGAAGAGACATTGGGGATGTGCTTTTTAGGTACAATTAACAAATGTACCGGCGCCTGGGGATTAATGTCCCAGAAAACCGCAATCTCGTCGTCTTCGTACTCCATTTTACTGGGTAGCTTCTTTTCCAGAACCTGGCAAAATACACAATCTTCTAATGACAAGGCGCACCTCCTGTATTTATTGAATAAATTGTTGGACAAAGGCAAGGGCACTGAGTGCCGCGGTTTCTGTTCTTAACCGAAACGAACCTAAGGAAATTCCCACAAAGTTTTGCCTAAGCATTGCATCCACTTCCTGCTGGCTAAAACCGCCTTCCGGTCCTATGGCAATCAGCCAGTCGTCGCCCGGTTGATGTTGTTCTAAAACCTGTTTTAAAGCCGGAAAGGTCTGGTCAATAGCGGTCAGCTTAAATTTGTAGGGCCCGGCAAACTGCAAAAACTCCTCGAATGATTTAAATATGGTTACTTTGGGCAAATAAAAGTGAAGGCTTTGCTTTAAGGCCTGACGAACCACTTTGAGTAAGCGATTCTGATTGGTGCTGTAGTAATTGGCGTAGCGACTTCGAAAGAAGACAAAATGATGGACGCCTAACTCGGTGCCTTTTTCAAGAATGAAATCCAGTCGGTTCTGTTTAATAAAGCCGCAGGCCAGGGTAATCTGTTCTTTAGGTACAGGCATTTTTGTTTTTTGTTCAATTTGGACAATCAGTTTGGGAGTGGTTTGGTTAATGGTGCCGACGAAATGGTGACCGTTGCCATCGGTCAAATGGACCTGGTCGCCGATTTTTTTACGTAAGGTTTGCACCATGTGCCGGCGTTCAAAATCGTCCAATTCTGCAGTTTGTCCGTTCAGTCCCTCGGGATTTACGTAAAAAAGTTCCATATTCTAATTTGAGAAAATAATAATTTCAATGCAAACAACAATGTTCACAAACAAATAATGAATTTTTAAATCAAAGCCTTATTTTAAGAAAATTGAAAAATCAACGACTACTTACGTTTGAAAATTACTAACGAATGGTTATTACAAAAATTTTTTGTTTTTAAAATTACGAATAATATCTTTAAAGTGAGGTTCATTCAACAATGAGGGCCGGTGACTGTAAATGAGATATGTCTTATTTTCTGAAAGTAAAAAGGAGTTTATTGTGAAATTAATCTTAGCGTTTTTTTAATTCTTCAAACTCATTAAAAAGAATCGCCATTTAAGTGAAGCGAAATAAAAAAGAAAAAGTACGTGAGTAAAAATTTTGAGTAAAGTAGAACAGGCGTTTGCTTATGAAGTCACCTAAACAAAATTTGCCGGAAGAAATTAAAGCCCAGCAAAATCAGAGCTGGCAAATTGAAATTTTAATCGCCAGTGGACTCATCATTTTTCTTTACAGTTTGCCCGATTATTTACTTAATCTCTTAATTGAAGTGCAAGAGAAGAAAATACCAGGGGCCGAAGAGGCGATTATATTTATAGGCGGCTATGTTTTTGCACGAATTTTATTAATTGGTTTTATTGTCGTCTTATTTTTAAGAGCCTTGTGGGTGGCTTACCTTGGTGTTAACAGTGCTTTTCCGAATGGTATTAATGCCAAAAAACTTATGTACTCCTCCTATTTTTTGAAGCGAATTAAAAAGGAAAAAAGTTTAACAGAACGCATTGTTTTTTTAGAAAAATTATGCAGTCTCACTTTTTCGGTAACCATCATTCTTACTGTTCTGAGTGTTGGGCTTTTTGCGTTCCTATTTCTGGTATTTTACCTGATCGATCTCTTAATTCCTTCTGTATCAAATCCCCGCTTAGGTTTTTTGCTGCTTTTTGTAGTTCTGTTTATTGAACTGGGCGTTTTGGATTGGATTATGTTCGGTTGGCTTCGCAAATATCCGATATTTTCCAAATTGTATTTTCCGGTACACAAAGTTTTAAAATGGTTAACTTTAACCGTTCTATTTGATAAAGAATACCTTAGTATTTTTTCCAATGTAAAACGTTGGAAGGTATTTGGTATTTTTGTCGTTTATTTTTTCGTTTCTCTGGTCATAAGCGTTTCTGGGATTAAGGGTAAATTTAACGCGGCCAGTTTTGTACCAAGCTTCAGTGTAGAACAACGTAACTTCTTGCAGTTACCTACGTTATTAAAAATTAAAAGCATTAACTATGAGAATCAATTAAACTCCAAAAGTCGCATTATAAGGGCTTGCATTCAATCTGATGTAATAAATGACAACTTTTTAAAGCTGTTTGTCGTCTATTTGAAATATTTTGATTCCCAATTAGACTCGCTGTTCAGGGAAAATGGGGTGAAGCTAACGCTGAACAGAAGAACGTTACAAATGATTTCTGAAAATGATTCACTCATTCAAAAATCAATTTCGCAATTTTTTTCACTCTACCTCGATCTAAAGCCAGTTGAAACAAACAAATGGTATTTCGCCAGGCACTACTTAACAAACGAAGAAGGATTTTTAACTTATATGCCTTTACAATCTCTTAAGAAAGGAATGCATAAGTTAGATATTTATTTTTGGGAGAAGAGGGACGGCAAAATGAGGCAAAGGTTTTTGGATCAGATTGAATTCTACCTGAATAAGGATTTAACCAGGTAAATTTTTTCGTTTGTTTAAACAGCAGGGATTGTAACTTATTTTACTTACAATCTAATTTTCCCCCACAAACTTTTATTTTCTGCAAACTGACCAGATACGGATGCTTTTGCATTAACTGTTTATGAATGGTTTCCGTTTGCTGCAAGAATTTCTTTGCCTGTGGGGAAGATGGATTCCTGAAACGATGGTCCAAACGCTTCCGGAAATCGTTTAGTTCTTTGAACATCCGACGCGTCTCTTCATTAAAAAACATTTCTTGAAATTTTGCCCATATGTATTCAACAGCCTGCTGATTGGGATGCGTAAGGTTTGCCTCGTAAAAACGGTAATCACGCAAATCATCCAGAACAATTTCGTAAGCGGGAAAATAAAAATGGTCTTTGTTTTGCTGTGTGATTTGATGGGTTGCTAAGACCAGGGTGGCCTTGCTTTTTTGATTTTCAATGAAACCATCGCGCAGGTGGCGTACGGGACTGATGGTGAGCATGACCTTTAATGCCGGATTAAATTCTTTTAGAAGTTCAACCGTCTGCTGCCAGTTGTCGGCAATTTCATCCACAGTCAGCAACTTACGATGGAAATTGGATTCCGGCAGTTTGTGACAATTGGCTACCACAGTGTTAAGCTGCCGGTGCAGGTAAACGTAAGCCGTGCCAAAGGTTACGATAAGCCAGTCCGCCTTTTTTAAGAACTGGTGTGCAGTCTGCAGTTGCTGATTGATGTTCTGCAGGCAAATTTCCGGATCGTGGTGTGAAAAGGTACTGTGATGCCAGAAGCTGTGCCATTCGCCCTGATGAAAAATCAGATCTTCCTTGGAGAATGTTTTCTGGCTTAAAATGAGCTGCAGGGCATGGCTAATGGAAAACGGGTTGTAGAGCACACCGAAAGGATTTTCCAGCAGATTAAAAAAAGCCCGTCTGAAGTAGGCGGAAATATTTTCAGCAAAACAGGAGCCCATGGTTAATATGGATTGGTCAATGGTAATTTGCTTTTCCGCAGGTTGTAATTCAATCTCTGTTCTGAATTTCATCTCTATTTCCCCAGGAGTACGGCAGAAGCGAAAGGTTCGATCATATATTTGGTTTGATCGGCCAAACGTGGGGCTGTTTGTTCACTGTAAATATCTTTTGGAGGCGTTTCGGCAGTGTTTAGAAATAGATGCCATTTTTTATTCGCTTTCAGTACAGGCAGTTCAAAAGTCTGACGAAGGTTACTTGCGTTGAACATGATGTAGACGTCGGGTTCTTTCTTTTCCGGACGGCCCAGGTAAAGCACGCCCAACCATTTGACCTGCGGGTCGTTCCAATCCACTTTAAAAGGCTTCAGGCCATGCCAGCTGACCTCGGGCAGGCCGTCGATGGTCCTTATTTCAAACCGTTGTCTGCGAAACATGTCGTACTTTTTACGGAAATGAATCAAGGCTTTTGTAAAGCGATGTAAATCTTTATTCTGTTTTAATAAGTCCCAGTTAAGCCAGCTGATTTCATTATCGTGGCAGTAGGCATTGTTGTTGCCGTTTTGCGTGCGGCCAAATTCGTCCCCGGCCAGCAGCATGGGCACGCCCTGCGAAAGCAGTAAAGCGGTTAAAAAGTTGCGTTTTTGTCTGTTGCGCAGCTTTAAAATTTGCGGGTCAGTGGATGGCCCTTCAATGCCACAATTCCAGCTGAAATTTTCATCAGCGCCGTCGCGGTTGTTTTCGCCGTTTTCCCAGTTGTGTTTCTGATTGTAGGAAACCAGATCTTCCAGTGTAAAACCATCGTGACAAGTGATGAAGTTAACACTGTGGTAAGGTTCGCGTCCATCGTCCTGGTAAAGGTCGGCGCTGCCGAACAGGCGGGTGGCAAATGCCCCAACCAGGCCCTGATCCCCGCGGATGAACCGACGCACGTCGTCGCGGTAACGCCCGTTCCATTCCATCCAGCGTTGAAAGTGTGGGAAATCGCCGACCTGGTACAGACCACCGGCATCCCAGGCTTCGGCAATTAGTTTGGTTTTAGCCAGAATGGGATCTTCGGCAATACGTTCAATCAAAGGTGGATTGGAAAGTACTTTACCATCGCGACCTCTGCCCAGAATCGAGGCCAGGTCGAAACGAAAGCCATCCACGTGCATCTCCATGACCCAGTAGCGCAGGCTGTCCAGAATCATGTCGCGCACCACCGGATGGTTACAGTTCAGGGTATTGCCACAACCGGAAAAATTGAGATAGTTACCGGTCTTGTCTTCGATCATGTAGTAAACCTTGTTGTCAAAGCCTTTAAAATGGTAAATAGGACCGTTTTTGCCACCTTCGCCGGTGTGGTTAAAGACCATGTCCAGAATCACTTCAATACCTGCCTGATGAAAGGCTTTGACCATTTCGCGAAATTCATTAACGATCTGGTTTTCGTCTTCATTGCGGGCGGCGTAGGCTGCCTTGGGAGCGAAAAAAGAGATCGGATTGTAGCCCCAGAAATCCATCAGCTTCTGGCCGTTTTTGGGATTTACATGATCGTTGGCCGTTTCATCGAAATCGGTAACGGGCATCAACTCCACGGCAGTGACGCCTAAATCTTTTAAGTAAGGAATTTTTTCCGTAAGCCCCAAAAAGGTTCCGGGATTTTTTACGCGGGATGAGGGGTGGACCGTGTAGCCCCGGACGTGCAATTCGTAAATGATGGTGTCCTGCAAGGGGCGATTTAACGGCGCATCCTGTCCCCAGTCAAAATGATTTTTAGGAATGGTGGAAATGCGGAAGGTGTGGTTTTTCCCATCGCGTTCAATGGTAACCGGTTTTCCCCAGATTTGTCCGCCGCAGGTGGTTTTGGCGTAAGGATCTAACAGAACGATGCGTTCGTCAACCGGATTGTGATCACTGCTGCCACGTACGCGAAAACCGTACTTAATACCGTGATCCAGCCCGCGGATGAAGGCGTGCCAAACGTGACCGGTTTTGTTGTAACGGGCATCAAGTGGAAATTCAATAATTGGATCTTCAGCGCAGGCTTCGTACAGGACCAGCCAGACGGATTGGGCGTAGGGAGAATAAACGGCAAAATTGATGCCGCCGCGTACAATCGTGGCGCCAAAAGGGAAGGGCCGGCCACGGGTAATTTCGAAGTTGTCTTTAATTAAGGACAGAAAGTCGCTTTTTTCTTTTTTGTTCTTCATTATTATTTTGTGTTTGTTGTAAATAATAAATATAGATGAAAATGACGAAAGGTGAAAGAAAATTTTTAAGCAAAAAGAAAGTTATTTTTCGTTTGTTACACAGATTACGCCAGACAATTTTTAAAATAAGCCTGGATTTTGATTGTCCTGATTTGCTTTACAAAATTTCGGAGTGACAAAGCGGCCAGATTCTGTAAAGGAAAACCTGCCGGGCCTTCAGGATTAACTTTTCAACTCTTGAATTTTAAGTCCCCTTTCAACCATTAAACTAATTAACTATTTTACTAATCCCACTTTAATTTTTATTTTTCCAGATTATTCTTTAATTTAAAACCTTTGTCAAAACA
>CAYNLJ010000074.1:0-8226 GCA_964398005.1 uncultured Caldithrix sp.
GTTTTCTTCAATGCAAATTTTATTGCTTAAAATAAACTCAGCTTCAAACCTTTTTTTCTAAGCCGTCGGGCCAATGAATCGACGGTCAGCAACGTTTTGTTCAGGTTTTTGTAAAGAGTGGAATCATAAACCACCTTGCCCAGCGTGCCCTGTTGCGATTCGATGTCTTTCATGGTTTTGTTCAATTGTACGGTCAATTGATTAATGTTCTTACCCATTGTTTGAATTTCTTTTAAAGAAGCATTCAATGGCTGGCGGTTTTCATCAAGCATTTGATTGATTTGTTTTATGGCGCTGTTCAGGCGACTCATGGTTACGGTCAGGCTGTCCGGAACCGGAGCAAACCGCCCACTTAAATGATTTAAATTGTTTAAAGTGGAAGTAATGCTTTTTTGCAGCTGGCCGGTTTTCAGTAAATCGTTGATCAGTGCGGTGGTCGTATCCAGCCGGAAGGTCAGGGATGACATATCCTGAGCCAGCTTGTCAATGGTCAGGCCAACATCCACAATGCGCCCCCCGTACTTCCCGCGAAAGGGTTGTTGAGCCAGATTCAATTTTTTATTGGATTTACCCGGATAGATTTCCACTTTCATTCCGGCCAGCAGTTCCGCGCTGATGATGATAAAGGTGGCATCATCGTAAAGCTGCACACGGTCATTCAGTTCTATGGTTACCAGAACATCACGGTCCTGCCAGTCAATGGCCACCACCTTGCCTTCCTTGACGCCATTCACCGTAACCGGGTCACCCGGCACCATGCCGCCAATATTGTCAAACAGCAGTTGTAACTGGTATTTGTTGGTGTGTAATCGGTAACCCTTGCCCCAGATGATGCCATAAACCAAAATGAATGTGGCGACCACTACGGTTAGACCCACTTTAATTTCTGTGCTGAAAACATGTTTTTTCATGATCATGCTTTTATTTTGATAGAACTTTTTGCAATGGAATACGCCTGGCGGAAGGGACATCCTGACAATAAAAGTCAATGCCCTGATTCATTAATTTTTTAAAGGATTCCACTTCCTGATCGTTTAAGAACAGGTAGGGCAGATATTCCCGGCGCCCTTCCTTGTAATGGATGCCGCCTACATTAATAGTTTCGGGATTAGCATCCTGTTCAACCAGTTTTTCAACGGTAAAAGGCGAATTAACCAGCACAATCGTTTTGCTGAAATCATCCTCCCCGGCCTTTAGTCGTTCCGCCATCTGTTCTATAGAAAGAACAGAGGCTGTCAAATATTCCGGGACACTGGAAAGGTAAAGTTCCTTTTCCCAGTCGTTTTCGGCTACGGAATCATCGCACAATATTACTTTTTCCGAATTAAGGAAATTGGCCCAGCCAATAACGACCTGGCCATGAATCAAACGATCATCAATGCGAAATAACTGAACCTTCACAGATGGTCTCCGTCAAAGTTTTTTGTCTATCATCCAATTTCAGCGCAAGATGATGCCCTTTTGAGCATCTGCTGTAATTTTTTCTAACAGAGCCGGCCATTCCAGTCGTTTTAAATTGATCAAAAAAGAAACAATCATCGGCACATTAACCCCGGCCAGCACATTAATATGGTCGTTATTTTTCTTTATCTTATTGGCAATAATCCAGCAACCTCCGCCTACCAGATCTACAAAGAGTAGAACGTTTTTGGGTTTTTGCTGATTAATTTTCTCTTCAAGACGATTAATGATTTCATCTGAACTTAAAATTTTAGTTGAGAAACAATGTAATGGAATGTCAGAGGCCATCAGGTTTTCGGCTACATTGGCCAGAGCACAGGCCAAATCACCATGAGTAATGATCCCGACAAAAACATTGTCATTCATTCTTTGTCTTTCTTCAAATAATCCCGATCCTGATAAATGGGTACTTCGTCCTTGTGCATCATGTAATCACGTAAACGCTGATTGAATTCACGCGCTGCATGGTAACCATAGGTTTTCAACAGATGATTCATGGCAATGGTCTCAGCAATCACCGTGATATTTTTGCCCGGATTAATGGGCAAAATAACCTGGGGAATTTCAACCCCCAAAATTTCAGTAAAATTATCTTCCAGACCGGTGCGTTCGTACTCTTTTGTTTTGTCCCAGTCCACCAGCTTTACTTCCACCT
Organism: uncultured Caldithrix sp.; assembly: GCA_964398005.1. Lineage (GTDB taxonomy): Bacteria > Calditrichota > Calditrichia > Calditrichales > Calditrichaceae > Caldithrix. Next base: position 2,117 of record CAYNLJ010000074.1, read on the forward strand.
CCACCCTCTTTTGCATGCGCACACCACGAATGCCAAAGATGCGTCTTACGTCAATCAGGCCTACACCTCGTACTTCCAAAACGTGCTGGGCTATTTCACGTCCTTTTCCAATCAGCACTTCTTCTCCTTGTCTGGTAATGATTACCAGGTCATCGGCAACCAGACGATGACCACGTTCAACCAGATCCAGGGCTACCTCGCTTTTGCCAATGCCACTGCGCCCGGTGAATAGAATGCCTATTCCGTAAACATCTACCAGTGAACCGTGCATGGAAATCCGTGGAGCGAATTTTTCTTCCAAATATTCACTTAACAAATGTACTAATCGGGTAGTGCTGAGTGGGGTGATGAAGATGGAAATGTAACGTCGGGTAGCGACCTGAACAAGGTAGTCCGGTATTTCGTTATTATTGGTAACGATAATCGCCGGAATTTCAAATTCCATAAAACGATCCACAGAACGGGCCAGTTGCCTGGGTGGGAGGCTTTGCATGTAACGGATCTCGGTATTGCCCAAGATCTGGATACGATCCCAGGTGAATAACTCCACAAATCCGGAAAGCGCCAGGCCCGGCCGATGGATTTCGCTGGAAACAATTTTGCGGTTGAGCCCGTTTTCCGAACAAATAAGTTGTAATTTCAGTCGTTCCTGATTTTCTCTCAGTAACGTCCTTACGGTGATATATTCATTCATGGTGCCCTAAGTTATTAAACATACTTTCAATGTGCAAACTAAAAAAGAAAAGCGCCTTGCGGCGCTTTTTCTATTCAACGACTTCGTTTATTTTCTTCTTGTCATGCTCTCTTATTTTTTCTTTAATTTTTGTTATCTGCCTCTCTACATTATCGATGGCCAAATCTATGGATTTAAAAATATCTTCAGAACGTTCTTTTACGATGAATTGTTTTTTTCGTAGATTTACTTTGAATTCAACCACTTGATCCAGTTTTTCGTAAGAAAAAATAGCATCTATATCCATAATTTGATCTTCAAAACGATTCAGACGCTTCAGTTTATCTATCAGGTAGCTTTTTAACCGTTCCGGTGCTTTGTAACCACGAGTGGTGATTGATACGTTCATCACGACCTCCTTCGGTTTTTTGATGATTTATTAGATGCCCTGGGATGGGCTTGATTATAAATTTTTTTCAAATGGTCAATAGAGAGGTGGGTGTAAATTTGAGTAGTGGTTAAGTTTTCATGGCCCAACAGATCTTTAACTACTCTAATATCAGCACCTTGATTCAATAAGTGGGTAGCAAAACTGTGCCTTAAAATGTGCGGACTCTTTTGCTGAACGTTGCTGGCTTGTTTTAAGTATTTCTGTACAATTCTTTGAACGGCCATTGGGTACATTTTCTTTCCGGATTTAAGCACAAATAAATTATCGACAGATTTTTCTGCAAATTGAGGGCGAACAAGCAAGTATTTTTCAAGAATAATTTTTGCGCTTCCCCCGAAAGGTACAATTCTTTCTTTATTGCCTTTTCCGATCACTCTGATTAACTGTTGTTTGAAGTCGATTTGATTAACCTTTAACTCTATCAACTCCGAAAGGCGAATTCCGGTTCCGTAAAACAATTCCAAAATGGCTGAATCACGAAGCCCTTCAAAGGTTTTATAGTCGGGCAGGCTCAACATTCGTTCTGTTTCTGAAACAGATAGGTATTCCGGCAACTTCTTTTCCAATTTTGGCATTTTGATGGTAGAAACCGGATTGCTTTCAATAAGGTCATTTTTCACTAAATAGCGAAAAAATGATTTTAAGGTAGCCAGTTTTCTTGCCACAGTGCGTTTGGAAATATTTTGCTCCTGTAATTGGATCAAAAAGTAACGAATCATGCGCTTGTCAATTAAAGACCAATTGATTTTAGAGGTGCCAAGAAAATTTTCAACAAAACGTTGAAATTGAATTAAATCGGTTCCATACGAGGTAATGGTGTTGCGCGCATAACGCCGTTCAAGGTAAAGATAACGTAAAAAATCACGTATTTCTTTGTTCATTTATTTTTTAATTATGCTGGTTCTTCGTATTTACATTCCGGACAGCGAAGAATTAGCCCTTTGCTTTTAAGGTTCTTTTCTATCATATAACGATTACCGCATTGAGGGCATTCCCGGTTGACAGGTTTATCCCAGGAAACAAAGTCGCAGTTAGGGTAATTGGAGCAACCATAAAAGACACGTCCCCGTTTGCTGCGCCGCTCAACAATTTTGCCGTCGCAACCTTCTTTGGGGCAATCAACACCGGTAGTCAGCGGTTTGGTGTTTTTACATTCGGGATAATTGGAACAGGCTAAAAATGCGCCAAATCGGCCACGTTTAATGACCATCGGACTACCGCATTTTTCGCACACCTCATCGGTTTCCTGCGGTTCTTCGCTTTCCAGGGGTTTGGTGTTTTTGCACTCAGGGTAGCCACTGCAGGCTAAAAAGCGGCCGTTGCGTCCCCAGCGAATGACCATTGGTCGGCCGCATTTTTCACAAACCTCTTCGGTGTCTTCGGTGAGCAGATCTTTCAATTCCTTGGTCTGGTTTTTTACCGTTTCCAGATCTGAAATCAGGGGCTCGTAAAATTCGCTCATTACCTTTTCATAAGTCGCACCGTTTTGAGCGATTTCATCAAGTTTTTCTTCCATTTTTGCGGTAAAGCGCACATTAAAGATGTCCGGAAAACTTTTTACCAGAATCTTGTTAACCGTCTCTCCGAGCTCCGTGGCGTACAATTTTTGCTCTTTGCGTTCCACATATTTTCGCTGCAATATGGTACTAACGATTTGAGCGTAGGTACTTGGACGGCCAATGCCAAGGCGATCCAATTCTTTGACCAGTGTGCTTTCGGTGTAACGTGCCGGAGGCTTGGTGAAGTTTTGTTCAGGAATCAATTCCTTAAGCTGACAATTGACACCCGCCTGTAATCCCGCGGGAATGTCCTGACCGGCTCCATTGCCGTTTTCCTCCATAATGTCTTCACGATAAACCTTCATGAAGCCGGGAAATGTCAGTACTTCACCCTGAGCCTGGAAAAGGTAATCACCGGCCTTGACTTCTACGGTGGTCTTTTCAAATTCGGCCGGTTTCATCTGGCAGGCGACAAATCGTTTCCAGATTAAGTCATACAGTCGATATTGTTCTTTACTTAATTTATCTTTTAAGGCTTCGGGAGAGAATTCCGGATTAAGATAAGTTGGCCGGATGGCTTCATGAGCATCCTGAGCCGATTTTTTAGAACGAAAATGATGGGCTTTGGCCGGTAAATATTCTGAGCCAATCTGTTCTTTAATGTATTGACGAACGCTTTCGATCGCCTGCTCGCTAATGCGCGTAGAATCGGTACGCATGTAGGTAATCAGGCCTACGCTTCCCTGTCCGGGAATTTCTACCCCTTCGTAAAGGGATTGAGCAATGGCCATGATGCGTTTGGTGCTCATGCGCAGTTGACGCGCTGCCACCTGCTGCATGGTACTGGTAATAAAGGGCGGTGGTGCCTGCCGTTTTACTTTCTTTTTATCTACAGCAGAAATGGCAAAGGGCAGTTGTTTTAATTTTTCGACATGGCTTTTGGCCTGCTCTTCATTTTCAATCTTAACCTTTTTATTGTCAATTTTTACCAGCTTGACCTTAAAAGGAATGGAGTTTTCCGGTTGGATGAGAGCAAAGATATTCCAGAATTCTTCCGGCTTAAAATTGCGGATTTCTTCTTCGCGTTCACAAATCAAACGCAGAGCAACTGATTGAACTCGTCCGGCGCTAAGTCCGCGGTAAATGATTTGCCACAATAAAGGTGAAATTTTGTAACCCACAATACGATCCAAGACACGCCGTGCCTGCTGTGAGTAAACACGGTTCATGTCTATCTGACGTGGGTTTTTCATGGCCTGATCTACGGCAGACTTGGTGATCTCATTAAATTCAACACGTAAAACGTCCGATTCAGGTTTGTCCAATATGGAAGAAATATGGTAGGCAATGGCCTCGCCCTCACGGTCAGGGTCAGTAGCCAGAAAAACTTTATCGGATTGTTTAGCTTTTTGTTTCAGTTCTTTGATTATTTTTTCTTTACCACGAATTTTTACGTATTGAGGTTTAAAGCCTTCTTCAATGCTTACGCCCAGTTTGCTTTTGGGAAGGTCGATAATATGACCAACCGAGGCAGCGACTTCGTAGTTTGATCCTAAATATTTATTGATGGTCCTGGCTTTAGCAGGAGATTCTACAACGACTAATGATTTTTTATTATTATCGGCCATAAATAGTACTGGCTTCTCCTTTCATTACAAATAATAAAAGATTGTTTTCAAGAAAGCAAATTATTTATTGAATGGTGTTGGAACCAAAAGGGAACAAAAAGCCTTCCCAGGAGCCTTGTTTGTCCGGGTCGCCGCCAAATATAACCAAGGCAGCAAGACGTTTGATGTCATCGATGTCGACAACAGGAGAGGCATCGAGCAAAGCTCCATCGATTACTTCTTCGAATTCGGCGTCATTGAGCAACCCTAATTGATGCATTTGCAATAAATAGCCGTAAGCTTCCGGAGTCAAAATTATTTTTTCCAACTGATGAAGTAACCGGTTTGCCCGCGATGAATATTCTATTTCCTGCGAGGCCTGACCCTGTTTCTGGGCCAGGTTGTTAAAAATCCAGTTTAATGCAAAATTTATCTCAACGTTGCTGTAACCTTTAGCCGACAATTCCTGCGACAAGGAGTGGTAATCTTCATTCGTTCGCTTATTATTAAACTCTTTCAGTAAATACATAATAACTTCGATTAAACGTTCTTGCATTTTTTAAACCTTTTTCGTTTTCAGAAACTGTTCTACGATTTTTGCGATTTCTGGTTCCTGACTATTGTATAATAATATTTTTTTTCTGACTGTGTTTCAAATCATTTTTAGGCGGGACGAATATCTTCAATAACCAATTGCAGACGATTACGACCCTGCCAGTTGTTAATACCGATCCTAAAGGCAACATCGACCGGTTGCCCGAACTGTAAATCGTCCTTGTACTCGGCCGCATTCCACCACACACACTCATAGGACTGATTGCCTTTCTGGATGAAAAGTCTTAGATGTTTACCTTTGCCCATGAGATACATTTCTCTGATAATAACTTTTTCAAACACAAACACAGGTTCCGGGTTACCTTCGCCAAAGGGGCCAAGTTCTTCAAGGGTTTGCGCCATGTTCAAATGTACCTGGTCTACATCCACTACCGAATCAATGGTCAAAATGGAAACCAGATCTTCGTCGGTCAATTGCTGGTTGGCAAAGTCTTCGAAGGCGGTTTTAAATTCTTCAAAATTTTCGGGCGCAATGGTCAGGCCGGCAGCTTTGTGATGTCCGCCATAGTTAAGGAACAAATGACTGAACTTGGAGAGGGCATTGGTAATATGAAAGGCTTCGATGCTGCGCGCCGAACCGACCAGGTTGCCGTCTTCGTCACTGGTAAAAGCAATGGTTGGTCTTCCATACCTTTCTTTAAGTTTGCCCGAAACCAGGCCAATCAGGCCTGCATGCCATTCATCGTTGTGTACAATAATCACCTTGCCCAATTTTTCCTGATCCTCCGGTAGCCGGGCGATCACATTATCCAGGTAATTTTGTTGCAGATTTTGTCGCTTTTGGTTCAATTTGTTCAGGTAAGAAGCCAGGTAAGAAGCACGATCTTTGTCCTGCTCAATTAACAGTTTAACCGAAGTGTCAGCTTCTTCCAGCCGGCCAGAGGCATTAAGCCTTGGCGCCAAAAAATAGCCAACAGAGATGGGCGTAATGTTTTTACCGTTAAGGCCGGCTACTTTTTTTAATTCGATTAAGCCGGGTTTTTTGGTGCGGGACAGTACTTTAAGCCCAAATTTAACTAAAGCGTGGTTTTCGTCACGCAAGGGCATCACATCGGCTATGGTGCCAATGGTTATCAGATCCAATTGGTCCAACAAAAATTGTTTAAAATCGGCTTCGGGTAGCAGCTTTTGGGCCAAGGCCCAGATTAACTTGTAGGCTACCACTGCACCACAAATGGATTTGAAAGGGTATTCCGAATCTTCCCGATTAGGATTAATGACTGCCACAGCAGGGGGCATCTTGCCTTCCGGCAGGTGATGGTCGG
>CAYNLJ010000075.1:0-8221 GCA_964398005.1 uncultured Caldithrix sp.
ATCGTAATTTGGTCAATGCTGTGATCGGTTCCGCCGGAATGACGTACAACTTCGTAAATGGCATCCCAAACCCGTCCAATACGGTAACGTTCGCTCACCTGAAGTACCATGTGGTAATCTTCGCCATAGTTGCGGGCAAAAGGCTCTTCATTCATACTGAAACCAATTTCCCGAATCAGTTGAATGGGCAAAGAACGCGGAGCTCCGGCACCATTAATGCGTAACAGATTATTTCGACCATTTTCTTCCGTCCATTCATCGTGGGTTACCACAGGCAAATCCTTCATTCGATAGTAACTGCCATCGTCATCTAATTGCCATACTTCGTAAGAACCGATAACCATCCCAATTTTAGGGTCGCTTTCATAAACCTGTAAAATTTTTTCCACAGCATCTGGCTTTAAACGATCATCCGAATCGAGTTGAACGTAATACTGACCTCTGGCATGACGCGCACCCATATTAAGACAAAAGCCAATGTTGTTAATATCGTAAACTAACAGTTGAACCTCCGGCTTACTGGCGTCGTATTTGTCGCCACCAGGCAGATAACGCTTTACCTGATCAATAGTTGGATCATCCGGCCCTCCGTTGACGACTACAATGGCTTCCACTTCTTTAATGGTTTGGGCCTGAACGCTTTCAATGGCACTCCCAATAAATTGAGGACGGTTATTGACTGGTATGATGACTGAAGCTTTTAAAGTCGCATCGGCAGGTGGGGCAGGGCGTTCACCGTAAAAATCTCCGGGAGCAAGATAAGCGTTAATGCGTTTTAAATGTTCGGTAACAACCTGTTCCGCTTCCAGCTGACTTTCCTTGCTGGCTAACAAATAATCGAATACGTTATGTTTTTTCCCTTTGGAAACAACACGGTAAAGGGAACCGCTGTAGCGATTGGCGATGTGGATCAATTCATATTTTTCTGACAAACGCAGTCGCAAATCATAAAGGGTATTAAATTTTAAAGTTTCGTCAGCCATGCCAACCTGTTCAAGTGCTTCCTTTTTAAAGAAAAATACTCGTCCGTAGTCCTGATTGTCCCGAACCCGACCAATGTGGTGCTTTAACAGATGGATTTCACGAATCTGGCCATCTTCTTCCAATTCGTAATCGCTGTAAAGCATGCCGGCCTTATCATGATGTGAGAAGGATTCCAGGGCAAGCTCTATTGCAGCCTGTTTTAGCTGAATTTGACTCTTTTGATTGTTTAAATATACCAGAATATCACTATCAGATTCCTTAAAGGCCTCGTTTAAAGAATGGCCTAAGGTCTTCTTTTCATCATCTGAAATCGATTTAACTACCCAGTTTCTTTGATTCAAGGGAGCAATAAGGTCTTCTGCGGCTTTAACATCTTGGGCAATAATCACAATTTCCAGATTTGAAATGGTTTGATTGAAAATGCTTTTTATCGTTGGAATAAATCGCGACGACTCATCATGATGGAGCACAACCGTCACTTTTTGTTCGTTCATTCAGTCTCTCCTGTCATTTATTTTAATAGAGTAAATATTTTTTTCTTTTTTCGTTGAATTGTTTCAGTTCATTTTGCCATTTTGTGGCAATTTCCTTAACTGACTTTCCGGCTTTTAAATCATCAATAATCCAGGCGCAGCCAATCACTTTTTGAAACATAGTAACACGTTGCTCAAATTGAAATGGGTCATGATCGGGATAGAGCCTGAGAATGGTTTGTAAAATGTACAAGCCGGTTTGGTACGAATTGAAGGCCTGTGGATCCGTTATGTGTAACTGAGCTCCCTGACATACCTCTCCTTTGTAAGAGGCATAATAAGGTTTAAAATAGAGTGGTCTGAAAATCACGCCCGGCAGCTGTAAATCATTTAGGGCCTGAGCAAATTGGTAGCCATCAATCCATGGGGCACCGATCAGTTCAAAAGGTGAGGTGTAGCCGACACCTTCAGAAATAGCCCGCAACTCACCAATCGTGCCGGTGGCTCCCATGTACAAAATGGTTTCCCAATGGGGCACATGAGGTGAAGTTGGCACCCAAAGCAGCCCAGTCTGGCCCCAGAGCATTTCCCTTTGCCAGCCAATCATGGGGATCACTATTAAATCACAATGAATATCAAATTCTTCATTAAAATATTTGGCCAGTTCTCCAATAGTCATGCCATGGCGGTAGGGAATCGGGTAGAGACCAACAAAGGACTCAAACCCTTTTTCCACCAAATTGCCTTCAATTTTAAGTCCCCCAATGGGATTGGGACGGTCCAGTACGATAACTTGTTTAGAGTTTTCAGCAGCCGCTTCCATGACCATGGCCATGGTGTAAATGTAGGTGTAGCCACGTAATCCAATGTCCTGGATATCTACCAAAATGACATCTACATTTTTTAACATTTCCGGTGTGGGCTTTTTGTGAGCCCCGTAAAGACTAAAAACAGGTAAACCCGTGTGGGGATCGACCTCATCGGTCACATGCTCACCGGCGTAAATAGCGCCGCGGATGCCATGTTCAGGTCCGAATAATGCTGTAAGATTAATATCCGGGTCATTGAAGAGCAAATCCGCAGTGCTGTTCAGCTTGGAATCAACACCGCTGGGATTGGTTAATAAACCAACTCTTTTTCCTTTAACCAGTGTTTTGTAATTTTGCAAAAAGTTTTCGACGCCTAAAACAACTTTTGCAGAAGGGGAGGGTGAAGGCTGTGGTTGCTTTTTAATCAGCCCGGGCTGGCATGAGGCTAAAAATAAAAAAACAATTATCAAGACAAATTGTATGATTTTCATTTAATTATTTCCATGTTTATTAAGAAACTGAACAAACTGCCCAAAGATAAGAATATCTTAGTTAAGAAACAAAAATTTTTACTTAAAATTAACTTCTCTTTTGTAGTTCTTAATAGTCAAGTTAAATAGTTGTAGACAAAGGTCAGCAGGTAAGATTCGTTCTTAGGTATTGTCAAGCCAAGTGACCTCTCTTGTGTTCAAAGATCTCAGAATATGTGATCCATTAATCAAACAGGTCAGTTCCTCAATTTCAGACTTTTTTCTACAACAAGAATTACTCAACAGTATTTTAATTCAGAAATTTTTTTTCACATCTGGAATCCTTCAAATGCATTTCATTAAAATTATCATAACACTTTTCCTGTCAATGGTTTTTAAGATCAGGGGAGTGAAGTGTAAATAGCAAAACTCAGCGCAGCAGAATCATCTTTCTCATTTTAGTCTGTTTTTCAACCTGTAGACGGTAAAAATAGATGCCGCTGGCTACTGCCTGGCCATGTTCATTAGTGCCATCCCATTTTACCTTGTAGTTACCAGCTTGCTTGACTCCGTTTTCCAGTGTTTTAATCAACTGACCTGTTGTATTGTAAATTTTTAGACTTATCCTGGCCGGTTGATTCAATTCATAACGAATCGTTGTGGCAGCATTAAACGGATTTGGGTAATTGGACAAGAGTCTGAAATTTTTTGCAATGAAAGGCGTGTGCCTTTCATTCAGCCCTGTACTGACCTGCGGATCAAAAGCATAAGCTGTAGTGTCATTTGCTACTAAAATCGTCCGGTGTCCTACAACCGGATTGATCGTATTTAAATCTTTTGGCAGACTCAATTCAACCAAATCACCGGAAAAACCATTGAATGCATAGTATTTTTTAGAAGGATGGTGCCAGAAAACAGCCACATAATTCCCGCATTTTCCGGCTTCCAGTCCTTCCTCAAAGGAAAATTGCTGCAACTGATGAGTAAATGCACTGTAGGCATAGGCTGTTTTGTTCCAAGGTAGAGGGATGATTAAAAGATTCTCACTGAGATTAGTTTCTGGATTAATCGAATACAACAATGGTAAGGAATCACAACGGTTAAGTGTAGCATCATAAACTACAAATTTATTGGTCCCCGAAGCACAGGCTAAAACTCCTTTACAATTCAAATTCGGTGATGCAGGAAAAGAAATCAGTTGATAACCATGTACCAGACCGGAATAAAAAATTACCTCGTTATTCTTCCCATAAGTATTGCGCATAAATAGATGTGGCGAAAAATTATTAGTACTTATTTTCTCTTTGGGAATTGTTAAACTTAAAACCGTATCTTCCCGTTCATTGAAAATAATTAGATGCGTTATATCTGTATTGTTCGCGGGTTGGAAAGAATTGATGGCAAAATTTTCAAAATAAATCGTAGAGTTTAATTGTTCACTAAAATAATCATAAGGAATAAACTGCTCTTTAGTCGTCCTTGTAGAATAAATATAGAGAGTCGTACTGTCAATTTTGCCAAATACCGTTCCTCCAAATCCCGGGATGATACCACCAAAATCGTGTATTCCTGGCTGTTTTATCAGCAAATCATTGTTGATTCCGGAGTAAATGAACAATATGATTTCATTACTTTGTAAATTGATCTTTGAACTTACGGCAAATTGCCCCCCAATATCCCAGTTTGCAGAAGTAGACCAGATGGTATCGTTATAATCCCATGTAAAATGTTTCCAGAAACCATGGCGCGTATCAAATCCGTAAACATGAAAACGTGCAAGATGGTCACCAAGGGATTCCTCATAAGATAATACGTAGCAAGTTTGTAATTCTACAAGAGCCGGATTATAACTCAAATCAGGAGTCAAATGAAAATTATCGATGATAATTTCTTCAAATTGATTGTTAATAGCACTATATCCAATATACCGATTAATGTTACCTGTGCTGGGATCTGTGTAAAACAGAATAAAACCATGATCAAATGTCCAGGCATCCGGATTATTGTTATAACGTCGATAACCACCATTTGATAATTCAGCAAATGCATGTTGTGGAAGACTATAGGCAATGTTATAAAACTGATCATTATTCTCATTTCCATAAATGATTGCCACGTAATCTCCCTTGGACCAGAGGTTGCCCTGACCTGAAACAAAATTAAAAGGTAAATTAAAGGGATGTTTTTGCCAGCTGCCTAATAAGGCATCAAATACGTAAACATATTGGCTGGTTACAAAATAAGCCAGGCTATCACCACAGCCCCAGCTGGGATCTCCCCATGAAGCTGTGATTTCTAAAGGATCTCCTTTAAAACGAACCGAGTCCCATTTAGAAACGACACCACTGTAACCGATCAACACTGAATCACTGAAAGCAATCGCCACGCTTCCATTCACTGCCATTTTTCGAATAGTCGTTGGTGTGCCAAGGTCAAGTTCTGTCCACTTTGCAGAATTAAGGTCGAAAAAGTACAGATAACGGGAATTCTGTCTGGTCAAGGCCGCTGTGTTGTCCCCACAACCACTGAACCAGTAGCCTGACATATTGGGATCGATTCGTTGCGGGATCCAGGCCCCAGTTTGCGCCCAGTGAACGGAAAAAACAACCAGAAGGAGGAATAAAGCAAAGTACATTTGTTTGCATTTTCTTCCAAACATGGCGTGCCTTTCAAAGTTAAAACAACTTTTTACCTAATAATAAGAAATAAATTTAGTGAAAGCAATGACGTACCGGAATTTTTCTAATTTTTGAATTAAAAGATGATTTCTTTGCAAGCGGTTAGGAAAAAACATTACTGATGTAACTCAAGCCATAAACCGCAAATCCGAAACATTCAATTGCGGTTGGAATTCGTTTTGTCGAATTAAACGACAAAAGGTTCTTCTCAATGAATCGGGCTTTGAATTGTTTTGCACACAAAAAATTTTTATCTTTCATTTTAGGCCTGTACTCACTGAAATTTAAAAGGAGCAGATCATGTCTGACCTGATGCGCCCCATTCCCTTTGCTAATTTGATGAATTGGATTCTGAATGAATGGCACGAAAAAGGGAGTATCTTTGAATATCCATTGCCCAAGATTTTTCGCAGAAAATTTGATCATCTACATCCATTTCTGGATTGGGAATTGGAGACACCTTTGGGTCCTGCGGCCGGACCGCACACGCAAATGACGCAAAACATTGTGACGGCTTATCTGGCCGGAGGCCGCTTTTTCGAATTGAAAACTGTACAAAAACTGGATCAGTTGGAGATTCCAAGGCCCTGTATTGAGGCGCAGGATGAAGGTTACAATGTGGAGTGGTCCCAGGAATTACGTCTGGAACAATCGTTTGACGAATATCTTAAAGCCTGGTTTGTCCTACATTTTTTGAAAATGCTTTTGCCGAATGCTTCAGGAAATGAAACAGGTTTCATCTTTAATATGAGTGTGGGTTACGATTTAGAGGGCATTCAAACACCGGGCATGGATCGTTTCATAAACCGTTTAATAAATGCAGCCGGTGAAGAGCGTTTTGAATCGTACCGCCTGTTCATGTTAGACTGGTTGCAAAATGAAGATGTTCGCCGGAAAATTAAAAACTCACCATTCATCAGGTCTGATGTAGAATTTGAAGCGTTGTTGGCATCTTTCGAAAATTTATCGCCTGAAATTTCAGCCTCGGTGACGGTTTCGACCATGCATGGCTGTCCACCGGATGAAATCGAAGCTATTTGTCGCTATCTGCTGCAGGAAAAGAAGCTGCACACATATGTTAAACTTAATCCCACTTTGTTAGGCTATGAACAGGTCAGAGAGATTCTCCATGATTTAGGCTATGGCTACATGGAATTGAATCCTGCCTCGTTTGAACATGATTTGCAGTACCAGGATGCCGTGCCCATGATTCGGCGTTTACAGGAGTTAGCCCAACAGCAGAACAGAAGCTTTGGCATTAAGCTTTCCAACACGCTTGGGGTAAAAAATGTTCTGGGACGTCTTCCGGGAGAAGAAATGTATCTTTCCGGACGGGCATTGTTTCCGTTGACCATTCATTTGGCTAAAAGATTGGCTAACGAGTTGCAAGGCAAAATACAGATCTCCTTTTCCGGTGGCGCTTCCATGCACAATGTGCAGGAAATTCTGGAATGTGGCATTTTCCCGGTTACCATGGTCACGGATTTACTCAAGCCCGGTGGTTATCTGCGGCTGCAACAGATGGCTGAGAAAATCGATGGCCTGCCCTGGGAAAATTGGCTGAAGGACGGTCTCATCAATCTGCCCAAATTAAACGCCCTGGCGCAAAAATCATTAACGGATGCATATTACCGCAAATCCCGACGTCAGGTGGACAGCATTAAAATCAACAAAGCTTTGCCGCTATTCGATTGTTATCTGGCGCCATGCAAAGAGGCTTGTCCCATTCATCAGGATGTGGCCAAATACATTCGCCTGGTGGAAGAACAGCGCTACCTGGAAGCGTTGCAGGTTATTCTGGAAACCAATCCTTTGCCGCACATTACCGGTTACATCTGTGATCACCAGTGCATGTTTCACTGCACGCGCTGGGATTACGAAGATCCGGTCTACATTCGGGAAATGAAGAAAGTAGCGGCTGAAACTGCCTGGGAGGAATTTCTGCAACGCTATGGTAACCGACTAAAGCCGGAACAAGTCAACGGTATTAAGGTAGCTGTCATTGGGGCAGGGCCGGCTGGTTTGTCGGCTGCTTATTTTCTGGCCCGGGCCGGATTTGAGGTTACTGTACTGGAAAAAGAAGCCGGGGCAGGAGGCGTTGTGCGCAATGTGATTCCTGATTTTCGACTTCCTCAGGAAGCTATTCAAAAAGATGTGGACTTAATCGCCCGCCATGGCGTGCAGTTTCGTTTTGGGGTGCAGCAGCTTTCAATCAAAAAATTGCAGGCAGAAGGTTTTAACTACGTGTTTTTAGCCATCGGAGCCGGTAAACCACGTTCTTTAAAATTGAATCCGTCCAATGGTCAGGTGCTGGATGCGCTGGATTTTCTGCGTGCTTTTAAACAGAAAAAGGAAATTCGTCTGGGGAAACGTGTGGCTGTGATTGGTGGCGGCAATTCCGCCATGGATGCGGCGCGGGCTGCACTCCGGATTGACGGTGTAGAACGGGTTTACATTGTTTACCGAAGAACCGAACAGTACATGCCGGCTGACCGTGAGGAGTTCGATGCTGCCATGCAGGAAGGCGTGATTTTTAAAGAATTGTTGCTGCCGGTTGCTTTTGAAAATGGACGCCTAACCTGTCAAAAAATGTCCCTGGCTGAAATGGGCCGCGATGGTCGCCGATCGGTTAAACCAATTCCCAATGCTTTTGAAACACTGGAAATGGATGCGGTGATTTCAGCCATTGGCGAGCAGGTGGATGAACAGTTTCTACAGGAAAACGGCATCGTTTTAAAACCTGAAAGCAAGCAACAACTGATTGTAGAAACGAACCTGCCGGGCGTGTTTATTGGTGGAGATGCGCT
>CAYNLJ010000076.1:0-8211 GCA_964398005.1 uncultured Caldithrix sp.
GTACAGCGTTGTATTGTCCAGGTGTTTCCACCACGCGTTCCTGACCAAACAGGTACTCAAAGCCGGCGTCAAAATTCAAAGAACCAACTTTGTACGTACCGCCGACCGTTACCCCATTGTAGGTAATGCTGGGGAACAGAATATTGTAGGTTTTAAGCGGCGCCGGAGCCGGATCGTAATACCAGCCACCTCTTACAGCTAACATCTCGTTTACCTGATATTCTGCGCCAAAACGGATCTGCAGGGCATTTTCCCAGTACAAATGAAAAATATTTTCACCAGTGGCTTCTGCCCCGGCCTTCCAGGCAGCGTCTTTGAATTTAGTTGTAAATGTTTCTTCGCTTTCTTTCCACTGGCTCCATTGCAAATCAGCAGTTAAGGTAAATTTTTCAGTAGGTTTGATGGCCACACCACCTGCTATCCACATGGGCCAGGCCACATCGCGATCGAAATCGCTTTTGGTAGCATAGCCGGCAGCAGCCATGCCCGGATTTTCGGCTTCACCGCTCATGGTCACATTGGTTTTGGTTCTTACGGAAAGGCCGAAACTTACTTTTTCAGAAAAGTTGTACAGAGCACCTAAGGTAACACCGTAGCCCAGCCCTGTCGAGCTTTCGGAATACTGCGCATAGCCGGCAACCGCACCGGTCATTGGATTTCTCAGCGTAGCAGGACGATTTAAATCAAACATGCCATAAAAAATGTTAACGGCCAGTCCAAAAGAGAGTTTTTCACTCGCTTTAAATGAAACAGCTGGAGAAATGTCAAATACACCGATTTTTGATTTCCATTTAAATGGACCAAAGGGGGTGTCAGGTACCCCATCGCCATTGGAGTCCATCATCGTAAAAGGAATCAAATCTTTACCTTCCCATTCAACGCCCAGGCCGGCCGGTACATAGGCACCCAAACCGATTTTCAATTTGTCCGTCAGTTTACAGGTCCAGTAGGCCATTAAATTGGGTGAAACATAATGGTTCGTCTTGCCTTTGGTATCAATTCCGGCCATGTCATATTTGTAGGTAGCCAACGGGATCACATCCGTAGCAAAGACACCTACGTAGGCACCATTTAGATTGATCAAACCAGCCGGATTCCAGTAAATAGCCGTGTGATCATTGGCCAGTCCAACAAATGCGCCACCCATGCCCAGCGCACGGGGCCCAATGCTGTTCAAACTTAACCCATTCGCCCACAGGCCCAACGGCAACATTAGAAAGACGGCCAACACTGCAACAATACTTAAACGTTTCATAACAACTCCTTTGATTAGTGAAACAACATGACTTTATGGATATGTACGAGATTCTTCCTGAACCGCACTTAACTGATGGATTTGATGCAATTTTGCAATTAGGTTATTGCGTTCATGGGTTAAATCAATCAGTGATTGTGCCAGTCTTTCTAACCATACTTTTAAATTTTCCCTTACTCGGGGTGTTAATACATGTACTTCGTCAGCCAGTTCCTTAAGTTTATTTGCAGGCAGCTTCAGTTGCTTAGCTAATTCGGAAACCTGTTTTTTTAATTTTTCTTTTTGAGCGGCGGTCTCACAAAACTGACCACAAAGTACGTAAGATTCAACCAGATTTGCCACACGAATGCAGGCCACGGTGTAATTTAAGCCGGCATGACAGGTCTGAAATTGGTTCAAATTTTTTCGATTATTGATTACTTTTTGCCAGCTCCTTTTACAGGCAGCCATGCCCGCTTCGCTACTTTGAATCTTTTGACAAAAGGGATTCGGATTACTGACATCCGTCAAAAAATGCAGATCGGAATCCATAGCGACACAACTCACTCCTGCCAGATCACTAAAAATATCCTGTAATCCTTGAATACAATGTTTGGGGAAAATTGATGATTTGATCAGGCTGCCGGTTGCTTTTTTGTCCTGATCATGAAGCAGGGCATCAATATTTTTTTTGGGGAAACGCCAGTTTTTACCAATTTTAACACCGCTCAGGCGTCCATCCTTGAGCATTCGGTAAACGGTCGTCCGATCAACTTTAAGTAATTCCTGTACCTGTCTCGCTGTCAGCAGATCATCCATGCTACTCTTTGCCATAATTTGCTATATTTTGCAACAATAAATTATTGATTTATTTTTTTCCTGTCAAGAAATATTTGTTTTCTTCTTTGAGAATGAGTGACAGCGTTCATCAGTTAAAAGAACAATTCTGTTTTGGATCATTTTTCATCATTAGTTTTTGGCAGGGCCGGGTTAGATGGCTAATCGATTTGAAATTGGGGATGACACAAAGCACTGAAATAAAGCTAATGGAGACATTTTTTTACAAAATGATAAGGGTGGGACATGCCTCACCTTAATTTCTTCTTGTTCATAATCATTTATTATTAATAATTGGCAAATTATCAACTAAAACGGAAAGAACTTTTCTTAGCCGATTTGCAGCACACTAAAACTGACATCCTGTTCGCCTGGTTCAATTTGCTGATCTAATAGCAAAACAAATTGCTGTAAATCTGAATTGCAGGTCTCGAGGGCATCATTAATCACCTCTTTAACCTTTTGAGTTGTCGCGGGCTTTGAATCATTATGATACCAGACGATCCATTGCCCCGGTTCAATTTTGGATTGTGAGGCATTAATAAAACTCTTTAATTCTGACTCCACCTCGATTAATTTGCCGGCCAGCGGTACACTTTGGCCATTGGGAAAAATGACCAGAGGTTCGTTTAATTGCAATCCGTAAAAAATAATTTCCCTGGTATTAAAATCGATGCATGACAGGCCAAAAGTAAAGGCTACCTGATAAATATCAGGAGAAAATTTTTCCAGCAAAAATAAAAAAAGTGCATTGAGATTATCAACATCAAGTTTTTGGGAAACAGGATTTAAAAAGTAGCCTTCTAAAAAATTTTGAACCAAAAATTTAATCATTAATGTTTGATGATCCTTATTAAAACCGTTGAAATGCAACAATACCAACAAGGTATCTGAGCTAAAAACAGGAATCGTATTTCGCGTAATCGGAACAAGTTTACTCTTTGCCAATGAAAAAAATTGATACAAATTTTCTTTTAGATGGAACGAGTTTGCGTCCAATTTTTGCAGGTATTTGAAAAGATTTTCTTCAGCTTCAAGATTTTTGGCTTTTAAATTTTGCAGTTCTCTTTGTAGTTCCTGGTTTTTCCTCATCAGGCTGATGATCGCCTTTCGGGCTGACAGGTGCGTTCTGACCCGGGCACTGATTTCCAGAGGATTGAATGGTTTGGTCAAATAGTCAACGGCACCCATTGCCAATCCTTTTGCCTTGTCCATGGCATCATTTCTGGCAGACAAAAAGATAACCGGAATAAACCGGGTTTCTTCGCTTTCCTGCAGCTTTTTACACACCTGGTAACCATCCATGTCCGGCATCATTACATCAAGCAAAATTAAATCCGGTAACACAGAACGAACCAAATTTAATGCTTCTTTTCCGGAAGATGCGGTGTAAATCTTATAATCAGAACTGATTAAAGCACTCGATAAAAGTTTTAAATTTATCGGGTTATCGTCAACTGCCAAAATTTTATATTTTTCAATCATTGTTTCCTTAACCGTTTCGTATTATTATGAGATAATCGGAGAAAGCAATGGATTATTGAGTTTTAATTTAACGCAAAATTTGAAACTTTCTGTTCAGGATAAAAACATATACTCCGCTCATCAAAGCAATTATCAAAAACATGAAGATGGACACCGCTGAACCGTAACCAAATTGTAATGTTTGGAAAAGTAGTTTGTAGGCATAAACACTCATCGTTTCACTGATATTTGCTGGCCCGCCACCGGTCAGCACATAAATCAGATCAAAGATTCGGAAAGCATCCATGGTGCGAAAAACACCGACGATTAAAATAATGGGAAACACCAGAGGCAATGTGATATGGAGAAATCGACCAAATGCTCCGGCTCCATCAATTTTTGCCGCTTCGTAAAGTTCTTCGGGAATCGTTTGTAAGCCTGCAAAAATTAACAAAGCAGCAAATGGCGTGGTTTTCCAGACATCAGCCAGAATGATAGCCGGTAAAGTCCAGACAGGATGCCCAAGCCAGTTTACAGAATGTTGCAACAACCCTGTACTCTTCAGCAAGAAGTTCAACAGCCCGTATTCGGGGTTGTAAATCCACTCCCACATACGTGCTGAAACGACTGTGGGAATAGCCCAGGGAATCATCAGCGTAGCCTTTAATAAAAAATTGCCGGGAATTTTTTCTTTCAAAAGTAGTGCAAAACCCAACCCTAAAAGAAGTTCCAGTGGCACTGAAAATGCCGTAAATTTTATGGTTGTTAACAGACTCTGCTGGAATCGCGGATCCCTTAACAGAAATAGAAAATTATCCAATCCGACAAATTTTGAAATTCCAAAGACAGGCATTTTACGCATCAGGCCAAGAACAAAACCATAGCCAAGGGGGAAAAGCGCAACCAGGACAAGCAACAATAGTGCAGGAATTAAAAAGAAAACGATTGTATTTTTTTTCATGTCTTAAATTAATTTTTTTGGTAAATAAAACAAATTTTTCATGGGAAATTGTTTTTTTAACTAACGCCTGTTATCGTCCATTTCCTTTTTCAATTCTTCAAGTTTCAGGACATGTTCTATCTGAACTTTAGCGGACTCTAATGCCCTGTCAACCGGCCGAATATTGGCCAGAATTGCGGAAAACTCGACCTGAAGAATTTGAGAAATTTGCGGGTAAAGCGGAGTAACCGGCCGGGGTACGGTATTTTGTAAGATAGGAAAAAGATTTACAATAAAGGGTTGTTCCCGGACAAGTAAAGGATTTTGATAAAGAGGTTTACGTGTCGGTTTGGTGCCCACTTCCAAAGCAAACTGCAACTGCATTTGCGGACTGGATAAAAATTCAACGAACCGTTTGGCCAATGACTTTTTAGTTGAAAAGCGATTGACAGCCAGCTGCCATCCGCCAAGCGTACTTTTACCTTGCTTGCCGGGAATTCCCGGCATGTGGGTAACCCCTACTTTGCCGCGCACCTTGGAATCCTCTCGCTGGAAAAAAGTCCAGCAATAGGGCCAGTTTCTTAAAAAGAGGGTATGGCCGTTCAAAAAACTGAGACGGGTACTTTCTTCGTCTGCCGACAGCACCCAGGTTGGCGAAATTTTGTAGCGATAAATGCAATCTTTCATCCATTGTAATGCCTGGTGTACTTCAGGATCGGTTAAACGGACTTTGCCCTCCGCATCAATGATTTGTCCTCCGAAACCGGAAATGACTTCATTAGCCGTACAGATTAATCCCTCGTACTGTTTCCCCTGCCATAAAAAGCCGTTCAGGTCAGGTCGGTTTTCGTTTTTAAGAATCTGCTGCGCTTGTTCAATCAGCTCCCGGAAGCTGGTTGGGGGGCTCAGACCATATTTTTGCAACAAATCTTTCCGGTAATACAGAACACCGGCATCAATGTACCACGGAATAGCGTAGAGCTTTCCCCGGTAAAGATCAGCCTGAATGGGTGCCTGGAAAAACTGATCTCGTTCCTCAGCGGGCAGCTGGTCCGAAAGGTCTTCCAACCAACCGGCCAAGCTAAACTCCGGTGTCCAGATAACGTCGATCAGAAAGACATCAAAATCAGATGATCTGGCTTCCAGACTGGTGACATAAAACTGGTGTTGAATATTAGTATTGGAAGGCAGGATTTCTTCTTTTACTTTAACACCCGGGTTATTTCTTTCAAACTCTTCAATCGCCTTTTGAAAGGCCTGGCGGGCATTAGCCAATTTAAAATGTTTGAAAACAAGCGTTGAATCATTATGAAATGACTTACCTCTTGTGCTCTGTTCATTTTGCCCGCAAGCTGCCAGAATAATAATTAAACAGCCAAAGAACCAGAACAACTTATTTTGTTGTTTGCGTGTAAACGCCATCCCAATCTTCTGCCGGTGGATTTTCTTTAAAAAAGTTACAACGTTCCACATAACGCTTTGCCGGGCCGTCATCTTTCTTAATGGCCAATACCTGCATAAAGTAATTTATGGCTGAATCCCAATCACGCTTGAGATAGTGGCTTAATCCCTTTTTGAACAATTCAATAACTCGTATCATATCATCGCTGACGCCATTTTCTGTTAATCCCAATAGTTCGTAAACCCACACAGGTTCGGTTTTGCCTTTAACACGAAGTAAATCCAGAGGCCGGACAATGATCAGATCTTTAGCCTTTTTAACCGTTCCTTCACCAATCATGATATTGGTTCCGTAAATCTTATTGGCCGGTTCCAGTCGGGCACCCAAATTCACGGCATCCCCCATCACCGTGTAATCAAAACGACTTTCTGAGCCCATATTACCGACTACCATAAGACCTGTATTAATGCCTATGCGCATTCTCAATTCAGGCTTATTTTGTTTGCGCCATACTTCCCTCATCGTAATCATTCTTTGCTGCATTTCCAGGGCGGTAGCACAAGCCTGATAGGCATGATTTCCCCGTTCTACTGGCGCGCCAAATACAGCCATAATGGCATCACCTTCATATTTATCAAGCATACCATCGTATTTAAAAACGATATTTGTCATTTCCGTTAGATATTCATTCAACAGATGGACCAGTTGTTCCGGTTCGAGCTGTTCGGAAATGGTCGTAAAACCAGCCACATCACTAAAAAGGACAGTACATTCTTTTTTCTCACCACCCAGCTTAATCTTTTCCGGGTTGGCCAACAGTTCGTCCACAACCGATTTTGTGACAAAGTGTGAGAAGGTCGATCTGATGAAGCGTTTGTCCTTTTCTTCGGTAATGTAGCGGTAAACATAAATCAACGAAAAACTCAATACAATGGTCAATAAGGGTGATATCATCTCAATCCAGTAATTGAATTCGAAAAAGATTATGGTTACTACAATCACATAAACAACACCTAAAAGTAAGATAAACAAAATACTGAACAGCGGACGGGTGCGGATTAAAATGATACCCAACAGCAAACCGATAAGCATAATCAGTAAAAAGGTGAAATTATCATTCATTCGTGTAATAAAGCTCTGGTTAATCAGCGTGTAAAGAATATTGGCGTGAATCTCAACCCCCGGGAAGGCTCTTTCGAAAGGTACATTCCTCAAATCATATAGCCCGGCCAAAGAGGTACCGATCAGAACAATTTTATTTTGGAAAATCTCCGGCGGCAAATTTCTTTCTTTAGCCTTTAATACATCGTAAAAACTAATGTAACGGAAGGTTTTAAAAGGGCCTGCCCAATTGATCAGCAGATTGCCATGTTCATCGGTCGGAATCCGGGTTAGCAACTCCCCTTCCTGAAACAGATTCATAAATTGGGTCTGTGGATTAAATATAACCGAGTCGGCACCGATGGCGTCCATAAAAATCTTAAAGCCAAGCGTTGGGTACAAGTGGTGATTGAAATTGGTAAACAGGTGA
This sequence comes from uncultured Caldithrix sp., assembly GCA_964398005.1. Taxonomy (GTDB): domain Bacteria; phylum Calditrichota; class Calditrichia; order Calditrichales; family Calditrichaceae; genus Caldithrix. The sequence goes on from CAYNLJ010000076.1 coordinate 7,409, forward strand.
ATACTGCGCACCACGCCATCCATATCACCCACAAAATTAACGTGGCCAATACCTTTACTGGCATTCAACAATTCAACAAAATTACTTTCAAAGCGATCTTCATTTCTAAAATAAAGTTCGCTCTCGAGTGGCATGGTATAATAAAAACGTTCGGCTTCCAATCCTTCCGGTTCCGCTGTCATTACCGGTAACCAGTTATCAGAATCAGCTTCAGCAAAGTAGATTGCAGTATAAACATTTTCAGCATTTTTCACTGTCCGGATAAATTCTTTGTCCTGTTCCGGTTGCCAGATATCTTTATCGTAAAGGATATCAAGACCCACAGCCAGGGCCCCGGCACGATGTAAAAAATCTACAACTTGCGTGTGATATTTTCTTGGCCATTGGCTGAATTTACCTAATTTCTGGATGGCTCTTTGATCAATATCTACGATAATAATGTCGTCGATGGTCGGTTGCTCACTGAATTTTTTAGAAATTCGCCAGTCATAGGTTTTGGCTTCGTAAGTGTAAAATAAGTCACTGGCCAGGGAATGGGTAAACCACCAGATGATCAGCGCAGCTAAAATACCCCAAAAAGCGCCTATTAAAGTTTTTTTAATCCATTTCATGAAACATCTCCTCGAAGAATAATCATGATCTATTCAATCGTCAATAAAGGGGCAAAATATTAGCATTTATTGAAAAAAAATAAATTCTAGATCCAAAAAGACACCAGCATAAAACAGAATTTTGATCCATAAAAAGTATTTTGGTTTACAGATTTAAGAGAAATTCCATTTTTATAGTGGATAGTATTCAAG
>CAYNLJ010000077.1:0-8189 GCA_964398005.1 uncultured Caldithrix sp.
CGGATTGCGAATTATTTACTTCAATGCCATTTTCTTCAAATATTTTTTTCAATTGTTCCACAAAAAATTGCCCCGGATTCGGGACTGAAATTGATTCCCATAAGGTGTCTGAATCCAGAGACAATGTGCCCTGAATGAAAATTTGATTGGTTCCATGCAAGCGGGTAATAGTTAACAGCGAATCAGAGTCACCTTGTACCGTTTGGGCCTGATTTACAACCTGTAATTGATCAGAAAAGGGAAACATTCTGACATGAACCGGCCGGCCAGGCAGGGAGTCGGGCCACACCGCCACATCCACACAATTGTCATTCAAGGCCAGCGCGGTAATTTTAGCGGAGTACCAGTAAGGTTCATCATCCCAATTCCAGCCATCTCCCAGTTCCGGCCCGCTGAAAAAACTTTCGTCCCCCACAATATTACCATTAATACGTTTAATCCCTTTTAGCTTTAAAGAATCAGCCCATTGTTTAAAAACGGCTAAGCGTTGTCCGTCAAAAAACCGGCCCGAAATGGTAGGGTCTCCTGAACCCACAATGATTAAATCTCCGTACAGTACACTATCCCGGATGGTGCCTTTGTATTCCACTTTGGTTTTGAAGGTCCATTGTGGTCCCAATTTCACCAAAGCTGTAGCCGTAGTAAATAATTTCATGTTCGATGCGGGAACCATTAATTTAAATGGATTTTGAGAGAAAAGAACTTTACCATCATTTAATGATTCTGCATAAAAACCCACATGGGCATTGGCCAGTGCAGGATCATGGAGTAAAAACTCAATTTGCTTTTGCAGTTCAGCTAATTGTCTGGTTCTTTTTGTTAAAAGAAAAGAGGGAGCACAACTTGAGATGAAAAAAGAAATCAGAATCATACATAGAAGATTAAAATTCTTGCGCATTTTTCAAATCCTTTTGTTTGGAACGAAATTAAATGCCCATTTTTCGATTAAACCATAAAAAAAGGCGAAAACTAATGTTTTCGCCTTTTTTAAGCAAATAATCTGTAAAACTTACAGAGCTTCTTTCAAACCTTTGCCAGCGCGGAATACAGGAACTTTGCGGGCCGGGATTTGAATTTCAGCGCCAGTCTGAGGGTTACGACCTTTACGGGCAGCTCTTTCAGAAACTGCGAAAGTACCAAAACCAACTAAAGATACGCTTTCCCCCTTAGCTAAACTTCCTTTAACGGCATTAACGAATGCATTAACTGCATCTTCTGCCTGTCTCTTGGTCAAGTTTGCGTCCTGAGCCACTTTTGCTACGAGATCTTGTTTGTTCATATTCTTAGTCCTCCTACTAAATTGTAACTTGAACGGTATCGATTATCTATTATTTAATTTCAGTAGAATTATCAATAAAATCAAGTCTTTTGTCATTTTTTTTCAAAAAAAATTTAAATCAGGCGCTATTTATCAGGAATGAATAAAATTGTATAAAGTTTAAATTTTTATTAGATTTGAAATTTATGAAATGTAGTGCAATTTTAAAAACAAAAACATTATCTTAAATCAATAATTTATTAGGAGTAATAAAGTGGCCAGAAAAAGTAAAACCGTCGCCATGTCACGTGTTGAAGAAATCATGCTTCAGAAAACGCAGCGGCAGTTAGTTTATTCTCCGATCGAAAAAATTGGCACCATCATCGTCGATAATTTCCCCGAACTGGGTAAATTTACCGCCCTGCGCTTTTTAGAATGGGCTCAAAACAATGAGGGTTCGACCATCTCTCTGCCTACCGGTAAAACCCCGGAACACTTTATTAAATGGGTACAGTACCTGTTGACGAACTGGAATACCAAAAAAGTACAGAACATTCTTGCTGAAAGCGGCGTGGACCCGGCTAAAAAACCAGATATGCGTAGCTTTCATTTTATTCAGATCGATGAATTTTACCCGATTAATTCCACCCAGCACAATAGCTTTTATTACTATGTTAATAAATTCTACATTCGCGGCTTTGGCCTTGACCCCAAAAAAGCCTTACTGATTAATCCCAATGAAATCGGCATCAAACCACATGAAACACTGGACGAAATCTGGCCCCAGCATGTAGTTGATTTGAGCCTACGCTTCAGCTACCCAAAAGACGCCCTGCAGAAAAGACAGCAGGAAGTGTTGCGTGCGGTAGATCAGTTTTGCACAGATTATGAATCCAAAATCCGTGAATTGGGAGGCATCGGATTCTTTTTAGGTGGCATTGGCCCTGATGGCCACATCGGTTTTAACGTGCGAGGATCAAGTCACTACTCCACTACCCGACTCACACAAACCAATTACGAAACCCAGGCCGCAGCAGCTTCAGACCTGGGGGGCATCGAAATTTCACGCAACCGCCTGGTAATTACCATCGGATTACAAACCATTACTTATAATCCAAACGCTACTGCTATCATCATTGCTGCCGGCGAAGCCAAAGCTAAGGTAGTTAAAAGTGCCATCCAATCCGAAAAATCAAATCAGGTACCAGCTTCTGCCTTACATGATCTGCCTAATGCCCGTTTCTTTTTAACCAAAGGAGCCGCTAAATTATTGACCGAAAGACGTTTTCTTGAATTGAAAGAAGCTAAAGAAATCAGTAAACAAAACGTTTACCAGATTGTTACCGATTTAGCGCTGGAAAAACGCAAACGACTTTCCGAATTAACAAAACGCGACTTTCAAATGATACGGTCTTCCAAACTATTGCTTGAACGCTTTGGGGAAAAGGCCTTAGATTTTCCGAAGCAAATTGAGAAGGACTATATCCAATTCATAGAGAATGCCTTGGACATCCCTAAAAACCAGGTCATCTTGCACACCGCACCACACCATGATGACATCATGTTAGGCTATCTGCCCTACGTGGTTCGATTAATGAGGGAATCGACCAATACCCACTACTTTAACTATCTGACCAGCGGATTTAATGCCGTTACCAACAGCTATATGCTACGTCTCTTGGAGATTACGGAATCCTTTTTTAACCGGCCGGAATTTCAGACTCTGTTTGAAGAAAATTATTTCGATCCGACGAATATGGCTTTCCGCAACCGGGACGTCTTTCAATATTTAGATGGTCTGGCGGCAAATGATGAAGATGCCATGAATGAAGGAAATTCGCGTCGGTTGCTGCGCAATTTAGTTGAAATTTTTGAAGAGGATTCCATTGACAATTTGAAAAACCGGATTAATGAACTAACCAATTACTTTAAAACTCAATATCCGGGCAAGAAAGATTTACCTTATATTCAGCAATTAAAAGGCATGGTGCGGGAATGGGAGGCTGATATTCTTTGGGGTTACTTTGGATTAACCTGTGAATCCGTCATTCATTCCCGGCTGGGTTTTTACAAAGGTGACATTTTTACTGAAGAACCAACTGTTGAACGTGATGTGACACCAATTTTAGAAAATCTTAGAAAAATCAATCCATCGATTGTAACCGTTGCGTTCGATCCGGAAGGAAGTGGACCGGACACCCACTACAAAGTGTTACAGGCCGTATCCGAAGCACTTAAAATGTACACACAGGAAACCGGCAAGAAAGATATCAAAATATGGGGCTACCGTAACGTATGGTATCGCTTCCATCCCAGCGAAGCCAATTTGTACGTACCGGTTACGCACAATACACGAGCCATATTGGACCACGCTTTCCTGAATGCCTTTGGTTCACAGAAAGATGCCTCTTTCCCGAGTTATGAATATGACGGTCCCTTTTCGGGATTGGCACAAAAAATTCAGGTGGAGCAATATCAATTCATGAAAATCCTGTTAGGTCGTGACTATTTTTACCAGAACGAAGATTCGCGTATTCGTTCCACACGTGGCTTTGTTTACCTCAAAGTGATGGATCTTGATGAATTTCATCAACACGCAAGAGAATTAAGAAAAACAACGGAAAATGCTTAAGGAGGTGTTTATGAAATCTTACCGCAAGGAATTATGGTTTAACACTCCACATCGCCGGGATTACATCAACATCACCCCACAGATTGAAGAATGTGTCCGTGAATCAGGGATTAAAGAAGGTCTTTGCCTGGTGAACGCCATGCACATTACGGCCAGTGTTTACATAAATGACAATGAAAGTGGTTTGCTTCAGGATTACGACGACTGGCTGGAAAAATTAGCACCTCACGAACCGATTTCGCAATACCGCCACAACCGCACCGGTGAAGACAATGGTGATGCTCACTTAAAACGACAAATTATGGGACGTGAAGTGGTGGTAGCCATTACCAATGGCAAATTAGATTTTGGTCCCTGGGAACAGATTTTCTACGGTGAATTTGACGGGCGACGTCCCAAACGCGTGCTGGTTAAGATTATTGGGGAATGATGATAAGGTATAAGGGTATAAGGGTATAAGAGTGTAAGGGTGTAAGAGTATTAGAGTTTAAGAGTGGAAGCGGTAGGCACAAATGAATATGGTACACCGTTCATAATCCAAAAGGCATGCATCCCCTCTGATTTCATAAAAAAAGGCAGAGAATCTTCTCTGCCTTTTTTTGTACGGAAAGGATGGTCAGTGTCTAAAAAAGTTTTGACAACACTTCCCTGCCTGCATGTAAGGTATTTTGTAAATCTTCGTTGCTGTGAGCGGCAGAAATGAACATGGCTTCAAATTGCGACGGTGCCAGATAAACGCCCTTTTCCAGCATGCGGCCAAAATACTCGGCGAACAACTCTGTATCTGATTGTGTAGCCTCACTAAAATTTCTGACACCACCCTCCTTAAAAAACAGGCAGCCCATGGAATTCACGTAATTTAAACTCAATGGGAAGTTCTGATTTTTAATAAAAGATTCCAGCTCAGAAAAGAACCAGTTGGCTTTTTGATTTAATTCGTCAAAAAAGCCGGGTTTGGAAATAATTTCCAGTGTTTTTAATCCAGCCGCCATGGCCAGCGGATTTCCGGAAAGGGTGCCGGCCTGGTAAACTGGTCCGGAAGGTGAAACCATTTCCATAAATTCTTTTTTACCACCATAGGCAGCTGCCGGCAATCCGCCGCCAATCACCTTACCCATGGTGGTTAAATCCGGTTGCACATGGTACAAGGCCTGAGCACCTCCAGGATGCACACGGAAACCAGTCATTACTTCATCAAAAATCAATAAAGCGCCGTTTTGCGTACACAATTCCCGTAAACCCTGCAAAAATCCTTCAGCCGGAGGAATGACCCCCATATTGCCGGCAATGGGTTCCACAATGACAGCTGCAATCTGGTCCTTGTTGTTTTCAAACAATTGTTCCACGGAATTTAAATCGTTAAACTGAGCAACCAGAGTCTCTTTGGCCAGAGCTGCCGGTACGCCCGGGCTGTTAGGTTCGCCAAAGGTCAGGGCACCTGAACCGGCTTTAATCAAAAAGCTGTCTCCATGACCATGGTAGCAACCCTCAAATTTAACGACCTTATCTCTACCGGTTACACCACGCGCCAGCCGGATGGCACTCATGGTTGCTTCTGTTCCGGAATTTACCATACGCACCATTTCAACGGATGGCACCATTTCCACAATTTTTTCGGCGATTTGAATTTCCAGTTCGGTAGGTGCACCAAAACTGGTACCGGCTTCCGCTACGGTTTGTAAAAACTCAACCACTTCGGGATGAGCATGGCCTAAAATCAAAGGCCCCCATGAGCCAACGTAATCGATGTATTCGTTGCCATCCACATCTACAATCTTACTTCCTTTGCCCTGTTTTATGAAAAGGGGATCCATTTTAACGCTTTTAAAAGCACGCACCGGTGAGTTAACACCTCCCGGTAAAAATTTCTGCGCCCGACGGAAAAGTTCAGAACTCTTTTTCATGTTACCGTCCTTCCTGTTTAAGATTCATTCAGCCATTTAGCTACATCTTTGGCGTGGTAGGTCAGTATGATATCTGCACCGGCTCGTTTAATGGAAGTCAGGATTTCCAGAGTCACCCGTTTTTCATCAATCCATCCTTTTTCAGCAGCGGCTTTGACCATGGAGAATTCGCCACTCACGTTGTAGGCAGCCACAGGTAAATCAATCCGATCGCGTACCCGACGGATGATATCCAGGTAAGACAAAGCCGGTTTAACCATGATGATGTCGGCTCCTTCATTGACATCGAGATCGACTTCGTACAAAGCTTCGCGTCCATTGGCCGGGTCCATCTGGTAAGTACGGCGATCACCAAACTGCGGTGCAGATTCGGCTGCATCGCGGAAAGGACCGTAAAAGGCTGAAGCATATTTGGCTGCATAGCTCATGATGGGAATTTTTTCGAAGCCGTTGTCGTCCAGCGCTTCACGGATGGCACCGATCATGCCATCCATCATGCCCGACGGAGCCACCATATCTGCTCCGGCTTTGGCGTGAGTTACCACCTGATTGGCCAGCATTTCCAGGGTGGCATCATTATCAACATCCCCATCAACCACGGCACCGCAGTGTCCATGATCGGTGTATTCGCAAAAGCAGACATCGGTGATCACGTACATTTCGGGCACGGCATCCTTGATTGCTTTAACGGCCCGTTGAATGATGCCTTCATCATTCATGGCATCACTGCCCACACCATCTTTATGTTCCGGAATGCCGAACAGGATAATGGCCGGAATGCCTAATTTGTGCACCTCTTTAACCTCTTCCACCAGTAAATCAATAGACATTTGGAAATTACCGGGCATGGATGCAATTGGCTTTTTCACATTTTTGCCTTCGGTTACAAATAAAGGGAAAATTAAATCATCTACCCGCAGGTGGGTTTCGCGCACCATGCGACGAATATTCTCATTTCTTCTTAATCTACGTGGACGATAATAGGGTGTAAACATGACCTCTCCTCATTTTTCTTTTATCATTTTTTCAGATGTTTCAAAAGCACTCAGCACACTGTCGCCAACACTGATGCCACGGCGAAAATTGCCGGCAAAGTACAGACCAGGATGCTGTGTTTCCAGCTGATCAAACAGGGTTTGAACGGCCCGGTAGCCCAGTTGATACTGGGGGATGGCTTTGGGCCAGCGACGAATGCGGGTAAAGAGCGGATCTTCTTTTAAACCAAGTAAGTCATCTAAATCCTGCAAAACCAATGATTTTAATTGTTCATCCTCTTTCAGGGCATTGTCCGGGTTGCGCATGCCACCGACAAAGGTGGTAAAGGCTGCCTTACCCTGCGGAGCACGCCCCGGAAAGATCGTGGAACTAAAAATTGATCCCAGAATCTGACGATTCTCCTTAGCAGGCAGCAAAAAGCCAAAGCCATCCAACGGATGATTAACTGCCGTCTTGTTAAAGCCCATAAAGACCACGGCCACCGGTGGGTAAGCCACCTGTTCCAGCAACGCTTGCTGATCTTTTAAAAAAGCTTTTAAAATTTTGGCCTGCACGTAGGTGGGCACCGAAACAACAACTCTGTCAAACTGTTGTTCTTCTTCTTTGTCTTCGTGACGAATCACCAGCTTAAAGCCTTTTTCTGCCGGTGAAACTTCCAGCACCTCATGTTGCAATTGAACAGCTGAGTCTAAAATTTTGGCCAATGTATCGGGAAAAGTCTGCATGCCCGACAAAAATGAAAACATGCGGGCCCGGTCTTTGGCTACCTCCTGGCGTTTCTGGCGTTCGCGTTTGCCCTTGATGGCGCCTTTAATAAATGATCCGTATTTCTGTTCCAGATTAAACAGTTTGGGGAAGCCGGCAGGAGCGCTCAACTTTTCAGGATCGCCGGCATAAACCCCGGCCACAAAAGGATTGATGGCGTAATCCAGAAACTCCTCACCCAGGCGATAGCGCACATAGTCGGCCAGAGAAATATCTTCGGCCTCAACTTTTGGGATGAAGGGTTCTTTGAATAATTGGAGTTTAGCCTTCCATGAAAACAATTTGGTTTTTAAAAAAGCCGGGGGCGACATGGGTAAAGCATGCAATTGTCCGTTGCGTACCACAAAACGCTTATTGCTTAACTCGTTAGCGTAAATCTTTTGTTGCGTCAGCCCAATCTGATCAATCAAATCACGCAATACCTGGGAGGTTTCCAGCGTGCTATTGGGACCCAGGTCAATCAAAAAGCCATCCTGTTTTTCGGTGATCATGGAACCACCGACACGGTTCTCTTTTTCAAAAACCACTACGTCGCTGCCCTGCTGCTTAAGATAATAAGCTGTGGTCAATCCTGAAATACCCGCTCCGATGATGGCTGTTTTCATTAATCTTCTCTCCTTTAAAAGCGTACCAA
>CAYNLJ010000078.1:0-8172 GCA_964398005.1 uncultured Caldithrix sp.
GCTTTAAAAGTAAAGGAAATTCAAATCTGGTCCGATGTGGATGGCATTTTGAGTGCCGACCCGACCATCATTAAAGAGGCCCGCCCGCTGCCCTTCATGACCTTTGAAGAAGCCTGCGAACTGGCCTATTTTGGTGCCCGGGTACTGCATCCGGCCACCATCCAGCCGGCACTCATGCATGGCATTCCTGTACGTGTGCTCAATTCCCACTTCCCCAATGAACCGGGCACCCTGATTGTTCCGGATTACAAACCGGCCGAACACAAGGCTATTAAATCCATTGCTTACAAGGAAAACATTACACTACTGACCATCGAATCTTCAAAACTGCTGCTATCCCCCAAAGCCATCGAAGATATTTTTGATATTTTAACGCGGCACGGTAAAAAAGTGTACGCGGTAACCAAATCCGCTACCAAACTTTCGGTCACCATTCAAAACAACGGTTCTGATCAATCCTTTTTAGAAGAATTAAAACATTTTGGCCAGGTCGATGTGGAACCTAATAAAGTCGTGGTCAGCGTAGTGGGCGAAGGCATGAAAGCAAACCCATTGCTGACCTGGCAAATCATTAAAATGTTGCATGAACAAAAGATTAAAATCGAACTCATTTCACAGTTCGCCCGCCAGATCAGCATGATGTTCATCATTGACGAAGCCTTTATTGACCAGACGGTACGGCTGATCCACGAACGGTTTATTGCTGAACATTAGAAAATACAGAGGAATGGTTTATTAGTTTAATGGTTGAATAGTTTAATGGTTGATTGGTTGAATGGACTGGAGGGTGATCAGGCCTCGGGATATGCCTAAAACTTGAAGGTTGATTAAGAGAGCCGCTATTTCAAGATTTGACAACCTGAAAAAAATTTGAAGTTTGAAATTTGAAATTTTTTAATTCATAGATCAAAGCCCCGGCTGCCTGGTACGGCCTCGGTTACTTAATTACTGATTTCTTTCGACTTTAATAATATTTCATCAAAAAATTGTACAAACTTTGACGCCTGTACATCCCGCCGGTAATTTTCAATATTTTCGAAATTAAATTTTCTATTTTCACCATTCAGCCACTGATGCAGCAAAGAGGCAATAGCTTCTGTCTTTTGTGGGCTAATGACCACACCCGAGTTGGTGGTTTTAATTAAATCGGCGGCTTCCCCTTCTTCCGGCACCAGGGCTAATATGGGCTTGTTCAGGCGCAAATATTCGTAAACCTTACCACCAACTGTAAACCGGCTGCGCTTGTCCCGATCGTCCAGCACAAAACATAGACTGTCCATTTCATTTAATTTGGCCAACGCTTCTTTGTGTGGTAAATAGCCCAGCGACTGCACCTGATTTTCCAGACCATATTGGGCTGCCAGCTTGTTCAGATCAATGTGCGACTTGCCCACATGCACAAAGCGCAGCTTTGCGCCCTGCTGCGGCCACTTTTCTTTGACTTTGGCCATTGCTTTAAACAAGGGCGTTGGGTGGTTTAGATGTGAGTAAATGGTACCGGAAAAGCCAATTTGAAAAAAGGAGGATTTTCCGCTATCTGTTGCAGGCAAATCAATAAAATCCTCTTCGTCAAAGCCATTGGGTATGACACACCAGTTTTCTTTCTTAAAATCAGCCCAGTGGGAAACATAGTAATCAATCAACCGCTGGTAAGCGCTGGTGCCAAATTGAACAGAGTTTAAGTACCTCTTCTCCAGGGCAGCGTCCAGCCAGCGATGAAACGGGGTGGGGTGTATTTTGTAGGGATTCAGTGTCCAGGGGTCGCGTAGATCCAGCACCACAGGAATTTGCCAGGTACTTTGAATTTTATTTGCCAGCATGGAAAGCGAATAGGGTGGTATGGAAATTAAAACCAAATCAAACTGCTGGTCAGGATTTAACGACTGCAGTTTCTGCCAGGCTTTTTGTACCCATCCCTTTCGACTATCCGGAACAAACAGGAATGCACTTAACCAACGTTTAAAATAGTTCGCGTTTCCTTTTGCCTGTTTCGTCGAAGGTAGCTTAAAAGGCAGTCGAATGATGCTGGTTTTCTCAGGAATTTCGGTCAGCAGGGAAGGGTCTTCCGCAACGAATCCGGATTGTTCTTCTGCAGTCAGAACGGTAAACTGCCAGCCCTGTCCGCTGGCAAATTTAATGAGCTTAAGCAGTCGTTGTACACCTCCGCCACCCAGTGGAGGGAAGTAATAAGTAATTAGTAAACACCGTTTATCCACGTTTGATTTTCCAGGTCACGAATGGATTTGTACAAAATATTGAAATCGTGTTCATTGTGTTCAAAATCCCGGTGTTCCATGTTAAAGGTAAACACGTGCATGCCTTCGGCCTTTGCCCTTTCAATCCAGTCTTCATAGGCCTGGTTTAATTGTTCCAGATAGTCCCGATCGATTTTTTGTTCATAGGCGCGCCCGCGTTTTTTGATATGTTCAAACAAACGATCGGTAGAGGCCTGTAAATAGATGATCAAATCCGGTTTGCGCAAATAGCTGGTCATAATTTCGAATAAGGTTTTATAATTTTCAAAATCCCGGTCAGACATAAACCCCTGTTTATGAAGTGTGGTAGCAAAAATTTCTACGTCTTCGTAAATGCTTCGGTCCTGGATACACGAACCGGGCCATTCCGTAATTTCCTGCTGACTTTTAAAACGGTGGGATAAAAAATAAATCTGGAGATGAAAACTCCAGCGACTCATGTCTTTGTAAAAATCTTCCAGGTAAGGATTGTCAATGACCTTTTCATAATAGGCTTTCCAGCCCAATTTCTGGCTTAACATGCGTGTCAGTGTTGTTTTTCCGGCTCCGATATTTCCGGCAATAGCCACATACAGTTTCCGTTTTTTTACCAATTGCGTCTCCATTAATTAGAATTTGAACATTAAACTGGTTGTAAATTTCACTTTAACTCCTTTTACCGTGCCCGGTTCAAATACAAATTGTCTGGCGGCTTCCAAAGCCAATTGATCGTAATAATAATTTAAGCTTCTTAAAATTTCAGCCTTTTCTACCACTCCATTACGGTCCACCACAACTTTCACAATCACATTACCATGTGCTCCCAAACCTCTTTCCGGGTTGGAAACGATCGGCGCAACCTTCTTTTTTACTTTAACGCCATTGTCCAAAAAGACCGACAAAAAGATCTGGTTAAAATCGATGGCCAGTTTTTGCTCTTCCTGTTGCTTTTCCTCGCCTTGAGTCAGAGTTTCTGCCGGCGCCTGTGTTGTCGTCTGCGCTAATTCAATTGGTTTCGTCATAGAAAGCGAGTCGCTTTCAAGAGGAATTTCGGGAATTTCTGCTCTTTTTTCAATTAAAGGTTTAGCCTGCGTAGCAGAAGGTGGCCGATTTTGAGCAGTTTTTTCGGTATTTGATCGGCTGTAATCTTCTGTTTGCTGAGCAATTAATATCTTCCGTTCCAAATCGATGTTTCCGATAATCGGGTTAAAATCAACAGGGCCGTATTGTGGTGAATCCTGCTGGTCAAATATATGTGCCTGAATTTGTTCCTTTTCTTCTGTGCCCCAAGAGTTGCCTTCGGCTTTAATTGAATTACTGCTATGATTGTAAAGGTCGTAATCGTAATTTTCGAATAAACCATTGCGGCCCTGATTTTCACTTCCCCGACTCAAATCACCCAGGTTGGGATTGGCCGTACCAAAAACAATGACCCCGATCTGGTTTTTTGTAATGACATTATCCGTTAAAATGGGTTCAGCACCTGTCTCACATATTACACCCGCATAACCGTTATCCTGAATGATATTCCCGATTAACCTGGCCTTGGAACGTATGGCGATGCGTAAACCGGCATTGTAATTGTAACGGATTTGTGAAAAACGGATGTCGGCATTGCTCTTTTTAAGTTCAAAGCCGTTGAAAGCGTACTCCACCACTACATATTCAAATTGTGCTGGTTGGTTAAAATTCATGATGCGAATACCATACCAGTCATGCATCTTAGGTTGCGGGGCAGCGGATGTAAAGATAATTTTTTTGTCGATTTGGCCGCGGGCAATCAGCGCCCCTTTCACTACCAGTTCACAACGGGTAGGGTCGGTACCCGATTTATGCACATCTTCAGCGGCAAACTTAATAACTGTACCGGGATCAATAATCAATCGGGCATTACGTTCAACCGTGACGTCGCCCAAAACCAGCACGTTTCCTGACCAACGTACCTGTCCTCTGATTTGCGGAGATTTGACAACAGTTGATTGAGCAAATAATAGTTGAACAATCGTAAAGATCAGGATGTAAATTCGATTAAACTGTTTGATTTTCTTTAAATTTTTCATTCCACCTGCACAAATGTTTTTACCATACGGATTAAATCATCTTCCTTAAAAGGTTTGGAGACAAAAGCATTAGCGCCCACCGCTTCACTTTTTTGTTCCTGTTTTTTGCCCACCTGAGCAGTTAATATTATTATCGGCAAATCTTTATAATGTTCAAGAGATCTTATATTTTCGCTCAATTTAAAACCATCCATGTTTGGCATTTGCAAATCAGTAATGAGCAAATCGATTTCTGTTTGCTTAGCCTTTTCCAGGGCTTCTACCCCGTCGATGGCTTCAATGGTTTCAAAATCATGTTTTTTCAAGAAAGCGCTGACAAAATTCCGAACACTGGCAGAATCATCAACCACTAACACCCTTGGCTTTCTGCCACTTACTTTCTTAACCACAAATTCCGAAGGTTGAGCTTTAACCACCTGTTCCTTTTTCGCTTCTGCAGGTTTAGGCAACACTTTTCGAATTAAAACCTGTTCTCTGGCCAAACCAAAATAATCGGCTTCTATCTTATGAATTACTCCGGCATAATCCAAAATAAGGGCAACTTCTCCATCCGGTAAAATAGTACCACCGGAAATCAATTCTACATTTTGCAGTAAATTACCAAGGTTTTTAATGATAATATCCTGCCTGCCTTTAATCTCTTCCACACCAAGTGCAATGCTGACACCAGAATCATGTAAAACAAGGGCAATGTTTTTGGATGCGGGTTTTTGCCTGTTACCATCCGGAAATTTCAGGATATCGTCCAGATCCACATACGGCAATAGTTTACCACGGACCTGAACATATTTGCGTTCATCATCTACCAGAATATCTTGTTCTGTTATTTTAATGGATTCCATTACTGCCAGTAATGGAATGGCCAATGTAATGTCATGAAATTTTAACAACATTGCATGCGAAACGATCAAGGTCAGAGGAACCCGAATGGAGAAAACAGTTCCTTGTTTTGGTGTGGATTTAACCCGAACAATTCCTTTAAGTTTCTGAATCTCCATTGCCACAACATCCAGCCCGATTCCACGGCCGGAAGTTTTTGTTGTACGCCCCTTGGTTGAAAAGTCAGGTAAAAAGATATGTTCCAATAAACGGCTTTCGGGCATCTGTTCTACTTCTTTTTTAGTAGCCAACTTAAGTTTAACGATCTTTGCCTTTACCTTTTCCAGATCAATTCCACGTCCATCGTCAATTACGTCGATCACGACCTGACTCTTTTCCTGACGGGCCCGTAAAATTATTTTACCCGCAGGATCTTTGCCGGCTTTTTTCCTTTCGGTACTCTTCTCAATTCCATGATCCACTGCATTGCGCAGAATATGTAACAGAGGCTCGTAAAGCGCGTCAATCATGGCCCGATCCATTTCCGCATCATTGTCTTCAATCACCAGTTCTACCTGCTTTTTCTGAGCTTTGGCTAAATCACGTACCGGGCGTTTAAAACGTTCAAACAATGAACTGATGGGCACCATGCGGGCTTTTAATAGATCGTTGTGAATGCTCTTACTCAATACTGACAGTTGACTAATGTGTCTTTCGATAAAACGAATGATCTTACCCATGGCGCCGGTGGTTTTGTAGTAATCCCCGGACATGGATTTAATGATTTCAGCAAAATTGCGTAAAGATTCCCAGTCCTCACCCGCCTGTGGCATCATACCCTTTATTTCATTAAAGGTGCGTTCTTCAACAAGGTCTTCCAACTGATGGGCAAAACCCCGCAATTCCTTTTTTCGATTGTCCAATTCGTAAAAAAGATTTTTTAGTTTTTCAAAATAAGATATCAGTTCCGTGCGGGAGATAACCATTTCGGTAGCCAAATTAATCAAGTGATCCAGGTAAGAGGCTTTGACTTTTAAAGTGTTATCCGATTCCTGGACGGCAACCGGCTGGCTTGGTTTTGGAGCCATGGAAGGTATTTGTTCCAACATATCCTTGGGAATTTCAAAATCCTTGAGGAAGAACAGTTTGTTGTCCATGTCCGCCAGGCGTGCGGTAAAGTTGGCGACAATCTCCGGTTTGCCGGTTTCAATGGCCCGCAACATTTCGCTGATCAGATCGATCATTGTAAAAGCAGTGGGCAGCAATTCCAGTTTCGTTTCTGCATTTTGTGAACGGTAGAGCTGGAAATAATCTTCCAGTTTATGAGCAACTTCGCCAACTTTGTTATAATTGGCCATTAATGCCCCGCCTTTTAATGTGTGCAAATGGCGCAGTAAATCAGCTAAAACCGTATTACTCTCCGGTACTTTTTCCAGCTCCAGCAAATCGTTATTGATCTTTTCCACCAGATCTCTGGCCTCTTCCAGGAAAAGTTCTTTAAGTCTCTGATTCCTTTCCTCTTCGCTTTTACGGGTTTTTAGCACTTTGTTAAAGATTTCATCCAGTTTTATTAATAGAGCGTCCAGTTCCGCTGATTCGATTTCTCCCTTAAAAATGATGGAATCCAGTTCATCGATGATGCCTTTTATTTCTTTCTGGATTTCTTCCGTACTGCCGGAAGGTTCATTTTTAATCTCTTCCAGTATTTCTTCCATTCGACCAAATACCAGCGCCAGTTCTGTCTGGCCGCTCATTTTGGCGGCATTTTTCAGCGAATGAAGTGCCTGATCCATCTGATAAATGGCCGCTTCATCCTTTGGATTTTGAATCAGATTGGCGTTAGCTTTCTGTAATTCAATAATCAATGATTGCGCATCTTCCTTAAACATTTCCCTGGCTTCGGGCGATTCGATGGGTTCTTCTGCGATCATCGGTTTTTCCGGTTCTGTTGTACCGCCTATTTCTTCCGGTTCAGCCGGCGCCATTTCTTTGCCTTCAACCTGTTCTTCCAGAACCAGGCGGTCCAAGATTCTCTGCAATGTCTGAAAGGCATCTCCATAATCTTCTTCGGGATTATGAATTGAATTGTGTAAGGCCTGCAATGCATTTTTTAATGCCTCAAATAAATTTTCCGGAAGCTCAAGTGCCGGATCAGAGAACATTTCAACGGTTTCTTCAATAACCAGGGCCGAATCCGCAATCTCCTCTTTACCCAAAAAATGGGCAGCTGAATAAATGGTGTGAATTTCTGCAGATATTTCTTTAAACAGCTCACGCTGTTCAGGCTGAGCCATTAATTTTTCCAATACTTGCTGAGCGGTTGTGATATGTTGACTGCTTTCTTCACGGAAATCTCTCTCATCTTCCGATACACCGGCCTCTGCAGCAGGCTCTTCTGCAGCCGGGAGCAATTCCCTCAGCACTTCTACCAGATCATCAACCTGTCCCTGATCTCCTTGTTTTTCAATTCGCTCCAAAAATAATTCGACTGCTTTTTCAATCTCTGCGACCAATTCTTCGCTTAATTGTGGGGCTGTTTCTGCTGTTAAATTTTGTAACAAAAATTCAGGAAAAGCCAAATAATTGTTGAAAGAAATCAACTTTAAATCAGAGACTACCTGATTTAAAAATCCCCCGATTTCGTCGGTGGCCTTGACATCGCGCTTAATCCAGGCTTTGGCCAACAGAGGTTTGATCTGTTTCCAAAGACCCTGCAAGGCATCTACCATCGCTTTTTGTGCGGATGGTTCATCAACAGCGAAATGATCTTCTTTTTTGAACGACTCTAAATTAAAGGAGGCCAGTTGCTCTTTTATTTCGTCAAGATTTTTCTCTCCGGTCAGTTGTTCCCTAAAATTTTCCCAAATGGCCTGCAGCGCCTGCAAAGCCTGCGGTTTGTCGATAGCCTCGTCAGACAGTACCTTTTGATAGTGTTCTTTGAATGGTTTTAATATGTTGCCTGGCAGGCCAGGGTCAATCCAGGCTGCCGTTTTTTCCAGGCTAACCAGTGCATCTACAAAAAGCTTTTCATTAGTCTCTTCAACAAAAGGATTCAGACG
>CAYNLJ010000079.1:0-8119 GCA_964398005.1 uncultured Caldithrix sp.
TTAACATTTTCAGTTTTACAAAATCATCCCTGAAAAAGAAATAGCCTTTGTACTTCCCTTTTTGGGAACCGGAAGCAGAGTCCTTGATTAGAAACCAGTCGTGCCCATATTTTTTAGTGTAACCGACCAGATGAACACCATGGTCATCGGTTGTGGTTCGGTTGTAAAAACGAAATTCTCTGGAATATTGATTGATTTCTTTTTGTGACAAATCCCAGGGTACTACAATAGCGATATCGCCTTCACTGTAACGTCCGGGTTCACTGACGTCACCACCAATGGCAATCGAATACCCGTTTTTAATGGCCTGCTTAATGGCATTGTAAAATTCATTCAGGGGGATGTTTCGGTAATCTTTTGAATGCCACCAATTATCCGGTACTTCAAATTCGGCTTTGCTGTAAAAGGGAAATTTTAAGGTGGACATGAATTCCACGTAATCATCCGGGTTTAATTTACAATATTGATCGCGGAAAGTAATAGGTGTGTACTCCTGACCATCAAAGCGAAACGAAGCAGGAGGCTGGCCCATGTATTTGTTCAAAATCTGTTTGATGGTCGTTAAAACAACTTCCTCATCCCAATAGCCCTTTTCCTTAACAAAATTCAAATAATCTTTCATTTCACGGAACATTTTGGTGTGGTTGTACCGTTCCCGGCCAGGTAACAGACCATCGTAAACTTCCCGGGGTACAATGCCGTATTGCTTAATGCGGGCAATGGCCGAATTGGATTCGGAACCCTGGCCAAAAAAGGAATTGCCTTTTTCCTGAACAAAGCGGCGTGCTTTTTCGACGTATTCCCAGTAAACCACGTACATTTCCGACAGGCGCACTTTAAGCCCATGCTGACGGTAAAGATCGCTTTCCAGAAAGGAAATGGTAGAAAAGGCCCAGCAGGTGCCAGTGGTGTCCTGATGAGTGGGATCAAAATGGAAGACATGAATTTTAAAATCTTCCAAGGTAGGTTTTTTAACTTTATCAAAATTCCCGGTTAAAATCCAGCGTTCTTTACCCCACATTTTCTTTTTTTGGTAAAACGCTTTGTCCTGAGCAAAAAGGGTTAAACTAAAAGCCAGAAGAAATAACCAAACGCCAAAAAGCTTAACTTTAGCCATCACAAACCTCCTTGAATTAAAATCAAAGTTTTTCCCAAAATAATGCGTTGCTGCACAAAATTTAAGAGATTATTTATTAATTTCAAAAACTTGATACCTATGGTTACTAACAGTAAATTGAATAAAGAAGATTATCAGGGGAAAGCCACAATGGAAGACAGTGTTTGGACTAACATCTTCAGAAAAAAGGAAGGTGCAAAGGAAGACATTTTAACCGTCTTAAAACGTATCCCACTATTTCAGGACCTGAGTAAAAAAGAATTACGCCAGCTGGAACGTATTTTACACCAACGCACCTACAAAGAAGGGGAAGTCATTTTTAATGAAGGTGAGCCCGGAGTTGGTATGTACATTATTGAAGAAGGGGAAGTGCAAATTGCCATTGGCAGAGATCGACGTGTATTAGCTGTTCTTTCCAAAGGCGATTTTTTTGGTGAGATGGCCCTCCTGCTGGAAGCGCCACGCAGCGCTTCGGCTATTGCCAGTAAGCCAAGTGTGTTGTATGGCTTTTTTCAACCCGATCTGTTCAGTATTTTAGAAACCTACCCCCGTACCGGAAATAAAATTCTGTTAAGGCTTTCCCAGATGATAGCTGAACGTTTACGTCACAGTAATATTGAAAACCATGAATTAAGATCAAAAATACAAACTCTTCAGGAAAAGACAAAATAATGGACATGACCATCAACCGTTTTCTAAAAATCTTGCTTTTCCTTTTAAGCATTGTAGCCATTGGCTGGTTGCTTTTTAAATTAAGTTCAATTATCATGATTTTTGTGATTGGCGCTCTTTTAGCCTATATTCTTGATCCCATTGCGTCCTATTTGGAATACAAAGGACTTAGTCGGCCGGCCGCCACGGGGGTTATATTTCTGGCATTGGCTGTGATTTTATTTTTGACCACCCTCTTTGTTGTTCCTCCTATTATTGATCAGGTCAAAGTCATTCAACACAATATCAGTTCTGAAAATAGTACCGAGACCATTAAAAACATTGAACAATTTATCCACAAAAACATTCCTTTTATCAAAGAATCGGATCTAAATTTGCAGGTACGTGTAAATGAAATGGTCACCCATCTTTCCAATTCCATTTTTGGACTGCTGGGCAGCGTTATTTCAATTATCACAACTCTGGTGATCATTCCCTTTGTCGTGTTTTTTCTGCTTAAGGACGGGCGTAGCATAATTAAAAGCGTAGTTGGAATCATCCCCAACCGCTATTTTGAAATTACTTTGAATCTGCTCTACAAAATAGACCAGCAGATAGGCGGCTACCTGCGTGGTCAATTTTTCGACGCTTTGATTATTGGCATTCTGTCGGTCATTGCCCTCTGGTTTTTAAAAGTACCCTATTTTTTACTGATCGGTGCTTTTGCCGGACTGGCGAATATGATCCCCTATGTGGGCCCCTGGACCGGCGCATCTTTAGCGGTATTGGTTGTTTTTATCAGTAACGGTCAGGTCAATCAAATGGTTATGGTAGCTCTGGCATTTGCCGTGATTCAATTAATTGACAATGTGCTGGTTCAACCGATTGTCGTGGCCCGAAGTGTACAAATGCACCCCTTACTGGTTATTTTTGCGGTTATTGTGGGTGGTCAATTTTATGGAATTTTGGGAATGTTCTTTGCTGTACCCGTTGCCGCTATTGTTAAAGTTTTTGTCATTGAAGTTTATACCATGTACAAACAGGTTAATCTTGCCCTTTAAGGCTTAGGAAAGGTCGATGGAAGAAAAAAAGAGTATTCTTGAATATGCCCCGGTTTTGGCTTTTATTGCCAGTTATTTTTTATTTCATCTGTTTGACTGGATGGAAACCACACAATTTTTTTGGGCATCAATTATTGGTACCTTAACCTACGGATTATTGGTTGCTGATTTAAAAATGGAACACAAAGGAAAAAAATGGAACTACAAGCCGCTCAATTTTTTCATCGGGCTGCTAACCGCTTTCAATATCGTCCTCTTTTTTCAGAGTTTTTTGCATTGGCGCAGAATGATCAGCAACATCGCTCGCATGTCTATTCTCTATCTGTTGTTAATTATTTTTATTGCCATTCTTTTTCGGGCCATTCGTGTTTACAGCTATCACAAATCCATGTTGGAAAACAAGAAGAAATGAACATTGTTTCTCCGCTGTTAAAAATCAATCGAAAGGAGAAATGATATGGTTCTCATTGAATTCAGCATGTTTCCCCTGGACAAGGGCGAAAGTCTTTCACCCTATGTAGCACGTATTCTGGACATTATTGATCAAAGTGGCGTGCCTTACCGCCTCAACCCTATGGGAACGGTTTTGGAAGGGGACTACGACGAAGTGATGGCGGTCGTGCGCAAATGTTTTAAAGCACTGGAACAGGATTGCAACCGGATTTCCATGACTTTGAAAATGGATTACCGCAAAACCGATCAAAGTCGGTTGGAAAGTAAAATTAAAAAAGTTGAATCTATTTTAAAGAAAGAGCTAAAGAAATAATGAAGAAATGGTTTACATTTTTACTACTGCCTTCGTTGTTACTGGCCGGGGGTGACTTACAAAGCAAAATCCGCAAGGCACGGCAAATGGTTTTTCCGGCTCTGGTTCACATTCAACCCATTAAAGAATTTGTGGATTCCGGAGAGCCGCAAAAAGTTCAGGTGACCGGCAGTGGTTTTATTTTTACGGAAGACGGCTATGTGCTGACCAATAACCACGTGGCCGAAAAGGCCCGCTTTGTCATGTGCACCTTGTCATCCAAAAAAGAAGTAGAGGCTGAAGTCGTTGGTCTTGATCCATGGACAGACCTGGCGGTATTAAAATTAAAGCTTGAAAAAAGTGGCTTAACAAAAGTACCCTATGCCCGTCTTGGCGACAGCGATCGGCTGGAAGTGGGCCAGGTCGTTCTGGCTCTTGGATCACCACTGGGGCTGGCACGTTCCCTTTCGATGGGTGTCATTAGTTCCGTGGATCGTTATTTTGGCCAATCGGGTGACATGACCTCCCCCTACAACCTCTGGATTCAGACCGATGCTGCCATTAACCCGGGTAACTCCGGGGGGCCGCTGGTTAACCTGGATGGCGAAGTGGTGGGCATCAACGCCCGGGCCATCACTTTTGGTGAAAATCTGGGTTTTGCCATTCCCATCAATACGGCTAAATACGTCATTGACCAGCTTTTGCAAAAGGGTGAAGTAGAACGTGCCTGGATTGGCATTGAATGGCAGGAAATCAAAGATTTAAAGAAATATTTAAATCAACCTCAATTAAAGGGCGTTTTAATTCGTGAAGTTGAAGAAAATTCGCCGGCACAAAAGGCAGGCTTGCAACCAGGACAGGTGGTAACCGAAATTAACGGCCAACAGGTTAACGCTCTTTATCAGGAAGAGTTACCCAAAGTTCGCTTACTGGTCTCTTCACTACCGGTTGGTCAGCCAATTGAAATTAAATTCCTGGACGAAAACTTAAAACCCCGAAAAGTAACTTTAATTACTGAAAAACAGGGCAAATTCAGCGGTAATGAATATTACTGTGCCGAGTGGGGCTTTTCGGTAAAAGAAATTACCCCACGCATTCGTAAAAATTTTCAATTAACAGAAGCAGATAAAGTTTTAATTTCCGGAATTCAGATGGGCAGCCCGGCTCAGGAAGCGGGACTTTTCAGTGGTGCGGTATTGAAAAAAATAGATGATCAGACGGTTAAAAATATTGACCAATTTATTACGGCTTACGAAAATCAGTACCGCAAAGACAACCGGGATCATCTGCTATTGATTAAAATCGGTGAAGTCAATCGCTTTGCACTTATTAAAGGGAAAAATCAGTAATGAAATGGATTTTACAAATAAGTCTGCTACTCAGCCTGGCAGCCTCCTTACCGGCTCAAAAAACCTGGCAAACAATTTTTAACAACTATTCAGACAAAATTGTTGTCATTAATTATTATGAGCAAATTTTGTCATTTGAAGAAATTGAAGACAAGGAACGCGTTAAGCGTTATTTAACCGGCATCATTGTTGATGACCAGGGGTTGATTTTAACCAGTTCCGCCATCTACCCGGCAAAAATTGAATTCAGCGCTGCTACTGACATGATGGCTTCGGCCAAAGTCCCTACAGAGATTAAGGTAAAATTCAGAAACGGAGTGGAACTTCCGGCCAAATTTATCGGAAAAGACGATGACCTTGGTATTGCCTTCATTCGCCTGGTCGATTCCTTACAAACGATCGGGGTTCAGTTTAGTAAATCAGATCATTTAATCATTGGTCAGGAAATTCTGTTACTCGGCCACCTGCCTGAGTCTTACGATTTCAGTCCCATCATGGTCGAGCGAAGGATCAATTCGATTTCCGGCGGCAAGGAGCCGCGGTACTACTTTGAAAAAAATTTCAGTACCCTGGGTGATTTTGGTCTGGCAATCGATACCCGGGGGCGTGCCATTGGCTATTTTTACGGAAGTGAAACATCGACTTCACCCCGTATGCCACTCTTTGGGTTTACTGCCGGTGGCCTGGCGCAGGTAATCCCTTTTTACAAATTTAAGGAACTTATTAAACATCCTCCTGTATTTAAACACAAAGAAACTATTCGCAAAAAATGGCTTGGCATTTACATGCAACCTTTTACCCGCGATCTGGCCCGCTATTTTGGTCAGCCTGATCTGCATGGCATCTTGATTAATACGGTCATTAACAACTCTCCTGCTGAATCCGCAGGCCTGTTGCCTGGCGACGTGATTACAAAAATCAATGAGCAAGCCCTCAAGGCAGAAAAAGACAGCGATCTTGAAACGTTGCGCCAGATCATACGCAACCAGAAAGCCGATACCGTCGTACTGGAAATTTTTCGTAACCAGCACTTCATCCTCAAAAAAGTCAACCTTCGCGGTTCGCCTATCAGTCAATTTATGGCTGAAGAAGTGGCCAATGCTGACCTTGGATTTAGCGTGAAGGAGTTGACTCGCGATGTCATTTTAAACCGCAATCTGCCGCCGGAAACACAGGGCGTTTGGGTCAGCAGAATTGAACGCGCCGGTTGGGCAGACATTGCCGGCTTACAAATCGGCGATTTGATTATTGCCATTGATGATGTTAAAATACAATCAATAGATGACATTAAAAACATTTTTAAACAAATTGAAGAATCAAAACCTAAATTTGTTAAAATGTTCGTTCAACACAATGGCAATACACGTTTCTTGTTCATTAAAACCAATTACCAAACCAAACAGGGAGATGAGTAATGGATTTGTTGAAAATGATTTTCGATAAACAATATGAACTCAACAAACGCATTTTAAAAGAACGTCACCATCAGGACTATGATCGTTTATGCGATCAAAATCGGAACGACGAAGAAACCGTTGCCGAACGGGTAAAATGGATTTTAAACTACAATCGGGCTCAGATTCATGAATCCATTGAACTGGAAGATTCCTTGCCCTGGAAGTGGTGGAAAGACATGAAGGAAATTGACTGGGATAACATTCGGATTGAACTCATTGATGAATTGCATTTTTGGGTGAGCAAATGCCAGTTAGTGGGACTTGACCCGCAAAAATTGACAGAACTCTATTTGAAGAAAAATCAATTAAATCAGATTCGCCAGGACAAAGGTTACGGATCTACCTATTCCAAATACGACGAAAACGGCGTAGAAGACAATAAACGTATGGACGAAATCTTTAAAGAAAATTCCGACGACAACCGTTAAAAATAGAATCGAAGCCCCATCAACAGGTTTAATACAAATTTAGGTTGATTAATGGCTGCATCAGCATCTTTGTAAGTAAAATTTTCCCGGGGATTCACATTTTCGTTGTCAGGACTGTAAGAAGTATCATGCCCGTACAAAGTGGAAGGGAAATAATAGTCCAGGCCCCCATCGACATAAAGATCTAATTTTTTATTGATGGGAAAGGAACTGAGCAATCCAATGCCCACGCCCCAATGCTTTGAAGTAATGTCGAAATCTTCGTTACCATTTACAAAATTAAAATTTCCGGTGAATTTTACATATCGCGGCCCTGCGTAAAAATAGGCATTAGACAATTTAAACCAATGAACAGAATATAATAAATCGAATTTAAAATTCCATGACCAGCCCTTTTTCTCCGGCCGGCCATTGGTTGCATTGTTAATAAATATTTTCCTCGCATCTAATGCTTTGCCAGGATTTGAAATCATTGTGTAACCCAATCCCATTCGCATTTTGAATGGGAAATTGGATGAGAGGTCACTGATCATCCCGTTAACCTGAAGTCCGGTCCCATTGGTATACCCCAGAGCAAAAGAGGTGCTGTATTTAACTGCCTTGGCAGGTTTGATTACCATTGCAATAACGACCATAATGAGCAAAATAAATTTATTAACGTTCATTACAAAGTTCCTCATGTAATATTTAAATTTAGTGGGAACTTATTTGCAACAATGATGCCACAAAAAGAGGCCGACATTTCCTAAAGGAACTGCCGGCCTTTTTATCTCTTTGTAAAAATATTTTACAGTTTTAGAAGCTTTTTTACTTAAAGAAAACCCAAAAATTAATTAAGGGATCAATGAGCATTGCTTATGATTTGATCCAACTGTTGTTTATTAATTTTTAACAAACCATTTTTGACAATGCGCCTGGTTAATTCAATGTAATTGGGTTCTTTTTCAAAGACCTCATTAAAGAGGGGTAACGAAGCGTTTATTTCACCAATATTAGCCAGTGAAACGGCATGCCAGTATTTCATCTCTTCGTTGTCCGGGAACATTTTTTCTGCGCTTCCATATTCACGCAAAGCGCCCTGAACGTCACCCTTTTCAATGGCTAAATCGCCTTTGTTCATGTGTTCATAGGCACGAAAGACTTTTACAATTCGTTCAATTTCGGCGACAGCCTGAGGGTGGTCTTCAACACGTAGATCCATTATGACATCTTCCCATGGTTTACCACTGGATTGTATTTTAACAATTTTGATGGCGGCCGATTGTTGACCGCGAATGTCACCTCCTGCGGCCTGAGCGGCTTTCATGGCTG
>CAYNLJ010000080.1:0-7920 GCA_964398005.1 uncultured Caldithrix sp.
GGCATTTCTTCGGCAACGGTCGCCATGCCCTTGGCCTGAATAATGACACCGCGATCGGAAAGTTCTTTAATCAAATTGCGCCCGGCGCCAGCCTTCTTAGCCTGCCTGCGACTCAGCAATCGGCCTGCACCGTGACAGGTGCTACCAAAGGTGTCTTCCATGGCTTTCTCTGTGCCAATGCAAACGAAAGAGTAACGACCCATATCACCCGGGATTAACACCGGTTGACCAATAGCGCGGTATTTTTCCGGAAGCAAGGGATGTCCTGGGGCTAAAGCACGTGTGGCACCTTTACGATGCACACAAACGGTTTTCTTTTGGTCACCAATCTGATGCTCTTCCTTTTTGGCAATATTGTGTGAAACATCGTAAATCAGATTGAACTGTAAATCTGCATCGGAGATGTTAAAAACCTTTTTAAAAACACGACGTGCCAGATCCATGATCACCTGACGATTGCTCCAGGCAAAATTGGCTGCACAGGACATGGCGGCGAAATAATCCTGACCTTCCGGGCTTTGGATAGGCGCTGCCGCCAACTGACGGTCCGGCAGATTAAGATGGTATTTCTGAGCCGCTTTACCCATTACTTTTAAATAATCGTCACAGATCTGGTAGCCGAAACCTCTTGAACCGGTGTGGATTAAAACCACAATCCGGCCTTTAAAAAGCCCAAGAGCTGCGGCTTTTTCTTCATCGTAAATCCGATCAACCACATCAATTTCCAGAAAATGATTCCCTGAACCTAATGTCCCTAACTGGTCCAGGCCACGCTCAATAGCCCTTTGACTGACCACGGAAAAATCGGCGAACTTCATTTTGCCTTTTTCTTCAATGACTTCAATATCTTCAGCTTGACCAAAACCCTGTTCCACTACCCAGTGAACACCTTCCTGAGCCACCTTCTTTAATTCGTTTTTAGATAGTTTTTTTATGGCATGGGAAGCTCCTACACCGGTGGGAATGGTTTTGAAGAGTTCCTCAACTAATTTTTGCAGGCGCTTTTTAACTTCTTCTTCTGTTAAACCTGTGACTGCCAGACGCATACCGCAGTTGATATCGTAGCCGACACCGCCTGGTGAAATTACACCCGTTTCCCAATCTGTGGCAGCCACGCCCCCAATGGGGAAACCATAGCCCCAGTGAATATCGGGCATGGCCAATGAATATTTTTCAATCCCTGGCAAATGAGCCACATTTATTACCTGTTGAAGCGGGGCTTCCTCTTCCAGCAGACCGGCCATCATTTCATCGGTTGCGTAAATACGTCCTGGCTTTAACATGCCACTGAAAGGTTCTATTTCAAAAACATGATCGTCGATCTTTTGGATTGGTATTCTGGATTTGGCCATAGTTGATTTCTCCTATTAATGGCTTGCATTTTAAAAACGAAGCTCCTGCCTGATAAGTTTCTTTAAACAGTTTAAATGTCAAAAATAACAGTTGCCGTCCAGATGCCATTTTCATTCATAATCTTCAGACCATGATAGGTAACCGCCTTAATCTCTGTGACTTCATTCAAATATCTGTCGGGAAGTTTTGCTTCCCCGCATTCAATTTTCAATTCGAATTGACCTGAACTTTGGTGGAAGGTTAATTGGTGTAAAGGGTAAAAAATTTTCTTTTTGCTTTGCAGGTAATAGTTCAATTCACTCAAAAAAGAATGAAGTAAATCTTCAAGATTATTATCTTCAAATCGTAATATTTTAATTTTTTGACCATGATTGGAGAAGTTGGAAAATTCATTGATTATTTCTGGTTTGCTGAATACTAAATGGTAAAATCCCAGATAGGCATTGTAAAAAAGTTCTTCGATATTTCTACCAAAGATTTGCAGGGCCAGATCGGCCGTGTGTTCCATTTCTCTGAATGCGGTAAAATTGCTCATTGTGTGCCCGGTCACTGTAATTTGACTAAGGAATTGGTATTTTGTGACGACTTTTATTAAAGTAAAAAAAAATAACAGGAGAGACAACTGATGTTGAAAAGATTCGTTGGTGTTATGGGGGTTGCATTACTACTTATGGTATCCTGCACCATCCATGAACCGGACCCACCTGTTTGGGACACCACCTGGAATATAGAGTTGCCCTTAAAAAATGTTACATTGAAAGAATTGGTGAACGATTCTACGTTAATTGCTGACACGACGAACGGGCAGCCCATTGTGCGTTTTAAAATGGAAGACAGTACAGATTGGCAATACGTTAAAGAGAGTGATTTAACGATTACTCCTCAGGATACCAGCATTAACGCGGACATTGGAAGCATTAAACTGGAAGAAAAAAGCGAAGTGAAATCAGCAGATGTTGTTTTAGGGGAACTTTTACCTCCGGATTTGGCTGGTAAGGACACGCTTCCTCCCTATCCGGGACAATCCGTTACCACACCTCTTAAGGACGTAGTTTTTGATTTTTATGAACAGGCTGTTATGGAAAAGGGGAAAATGTATCTGACCTTCCACAACGATCTTTTCCTGAAAATCGATGCTGGGTTGACAATAGATGTGTTCAATACTGTCAACTCGAATTCTATCCTGATTGCTACGTTCGTCTTTAACGAACCCATCGAACCTTATTCTACGGTTCAAAGCAATAAAGTTGATTTGCAGGGTCTGGAAATTTCAAATCATTTTGCAATCCAATACACCATACCTATTGCCGGTTCGGATACCATGCAAGTTTTGACAAGTCAACAAAAAAATGGTACCATTTACTCGGTCTTGACATTGGAAAACTTGGAAGTCCGGCAAGCCAGTGCCAAGATACCTGAACAAACTTTCAATCGCACCGAAAGCGTTGCCATGCCGCAAAGCGACCATCAGATCATTGAAGCAAACATTAAATCAGGAAAGATTATTTTAAATGTTCAGAATCAATTACCTCTCTTTTCTCATGCGGTAATTACTCTGCCGGAAATTCTGGAAAACGGTCAGGCTAAGCAAATTACGCTTGATATTCAAGCCAATGAAAATACGGTAAAGGAAATCGATTTAAGTGGCTTGAGGATTATTGATAGTGCCAACCCGGGACAGCCAATAGATTCACTGAGTGTTCAGATCGAATCAACGGTTAATTCCAATGATCAGATTGTTACCATTAAAAATACGGATCAAATTTCAGTAGGTGTAGAATTTACAGATATTGTTTTTCAAAATATCACAGGGATTTTGCAGCCTTTTACAGTAAACATTGAACCTAGTGAAGTGGATAACAGCGATTTATTTGAAAAAATTAAGGGTAGCGGGCTGGTCCTGGAAGACCTTCAGTTAAAATTCAGAATTGAAAACCAGATTGATCTTCCGGTTCATCTTATTCTGAATTTGACAGCTGAGAATGAAACCCAGCAAATGTCGATGGTTGTGGATGAGTGGATTAAGCCCTCCAGCGAAGCACCCTATACGGAAATTATTCTGGACAAAAACTACAAAACACCAAACAGTATCATTGACTTGTTTTCCATCCTTCCGCAGAAAATTTCCATAAGCGGTCAATCTACTCTCGAAGGCCAGGGAACGGTTGGCTTAGGTCAGGGCGTAAGAGCGCTCTATTTTGTGGACACGCCTCTTTTCTTTAAACTGGAAACTCCCATCTCTTATCAGAGTGAAACGGATAGCATTAAGAAAGAGGATATTGATCAGGATGTGAGGGACCGTCTGGCGGATGACTGGCATGAGGGTGAAATTCATTTAACACTTCGAAACGGCACCCCTTTTGCCACTCAATTCTTCTTTATTCTGGCAGATGATTCAACTCAATTAAATTCAACGACCATTTCAGATTCAACGAGAAAGATTGTGATTGATGCCAATATTCAAAGAGGACAAATTGGGACAGATGGATATGTAATGGCTCCAACGGAAAATGAGGTGATTGTTAAATTGGGTGAACAGCAAATGAAATTGTTTCAAAAATCTCCTATCTATTTTAAACAACAGGCGACAATCTTACCAACCGGCGATACGCAGGTTAAAGTACGAACCAGCGACATGATTGAGGTCGATGGTTATGTGCAAACCAATTTTACGGTAAGGTTTGAATAAAAATGGAGTTAAGCATGAAGAAAATTTTCTTGATAATAGTTCTGTCTTCTGGTTTATGGGCCCAGGGGTTTGATGGAATCGCCCTGGGGCTGGGAAATAACTTTTCGGCGCTTTCCAGAGGGGTTCATGCCATCAATTACAATCCGGCAAATGTGGCTTTACCCCGCGGAAATGCATTCGAACTGAATTTTATTGGATTGAATGTCGGGTTGTTTAATAACAGCTTCAGCTGGCACACTTACAATAATTTTTTTGTTACCAATGGCCAGGAAAACCGCTGGTCTGAATCCAAACGCAAAGATTTTTTATCTCTCATTCCAGATGCCGGCTTAAAATTAAATTCAGAGGTTTCGGCTAATGCCTTAGGTTTTGCATTTAATAATTTTGCCATGGCTGTACAACCGGTGGTAATGGGACAAATTCACACGTTTGAAGATAAAAAATTGCTAAATATCGCATTTTTTGGTGATGACGTAAAAAGAACTTATGAACGAAATTTTAAAGACCTGACACATGGATCGAGTTTTGGGGCCGTAAAGGTTTCACTGGCCTATGCCTATCCCTTTCCGCAAATAAAAGATTATTTACCCGATTTTTCTTATTTAGCTGTAGGTATCGGCATTAATTATTACATTTCCATGGCGGTGGCGCAGGTAGAAAATTCGGACACCTGGATTAAGCGCACACAATTTGATGACTATGAACAGGACGAAATCTTTGTTGATCTAAAAGCAAAAACTGCCTTGTCAGAAGGTGCTGCACCAGTTGGTAAGGGACGCAGTGTCAACTTTGGTCTGGCTACCCAGTTCAGAGAAAAGTGGCAATTCGCCCTCAGTTTTACAGATATTGGGGGATTCATTAACTATAGTGAACAAACGGAACGGCTTCGAATCCATTATTACAGAAATAGTTATATTTACCAGGCAGCTGATCAGGATGGAAAAACAGAGGAAACATCGATTGATACCACGGAAACAATCGGAGCGTTTGATGTTGATCTGCCTACCAAAATGAGACTGGGTGCTTCCTATCAATTCAAAGAGAATCTGATATTTACTGCGGAATATGAACAGGGGTTGGATCATTCTTTTGGGAATGCTGTTACACCCCGGATTGGCGGCGGTGTTTACTACAAGCCCCTCTGGTGGTTGCCGGTTAGAGGAGGTTTTTCACTTGGTGGGAACAGTGGGTTTTTACTGGCTTTCGGTAGTGGAGTCGATCTGAAATATTTTGCCTTTGATTTTTCAATGGCCATGAAAAACGCTCTCTGGCCTACACATTCCGAAGGAATCTTTGCAGGATTTAACATGATGTTTAAGTTGTAATCTAAAATAATATCATTTAGGCTTATTTTCGCCTTCCAGGTAAGATAGGCCAAATAAATTTCATTAGTTTGCTCACTGTTTTTAAATAGAAATGCCCCCATGAATCGGGGGCATTTTTTTGTGTAAGAAGTGCTTACGTTCTCAGAATAGAACAATGAAATCGATTATGCTGGTCAATCAGTCTTAACCCAAAAAGTAAATATTGCATTTTCATGGATTTCGATCTGACCATACCGCAAATTCATTACCGCTTGGATCTGTAAAATGAAAGCGACGGCCACCGGGAAATGAAAATATTGGTTTTACAATCATGCCGTTGGCATTTTTTATTTTAGCCAGAGTTGCCTCTAAATCTTCACTGTAAAAGACAATAAGGGCCGCACCATTGTCTGTGGTGGAAGAAAGATCTGATCTGTAGAAACCACCATCAATACCTTGATCTGTAAAAGCAGTGTATTCTGGACCAAAATCCTGAAACGACCAGCCAAAAACTTTTGTAAAAAATTCTTTGGTTGCGTTTAAATCCTTTGCCGGCAGTTCAATGTAATTTATTTTCTCATGTTCATTCATATTTTATTTCCTGTGTGTGCATGACACAGCGTTTTGATAATCTAATTGGTGGGTTAGAAAAGACTGTAACTTAGTCCAACTGCCAACACTTCCTGCAGTTGTCGTTTTTTACTGATGTCCCTGTCATAGAAGATCTTCACATTAAAATTTACCGTAATGTACTTGGTAATCTGTGAAGCCAGCATATTGTCCCAGTTTACATCAACTTCATTGAAGCGTTTTAAATTGGAAAAGAGTTCAATTTTGCCGGTGTACAAGATATTTTCGGCCAGTTTAAAGCTGAGATCAGTTACCGAATTAGCACCATATTCAACGCGTGTTTTTTTACCCTGTCCGTAACGGTCGGCATAGTTTTTAGTGATGGTTTCTTTAATCGCAGCACCCAGTCTTGTTTTAATCTGTGGCATGGGTTCATAACCAATGCCCAAAGTTTGGGTAAAATAGCCGGGATCCATGAATTCTGAAATTTTCACTGCACCCTGATCCGTATACTCATAACCTGAGGTGAATTGGGTTACACCGCTTGCTGAAATGAATGGGTTTACATAAATACCCATTTTGTAAGTGTAAACACTTTCGAGGCGAATTTCATCGGTGGATTTTTTGGAACCGGCGTCGCCAACTTTTGTTTTACCGTAGGCAATCTTTAAAGTATTGGCCCATTGGTATTTTTCCTGATTTTTCACAAATTTACCATTGATGTTTAACTGCCAGGCCCAGGCATTTTCGCCACCCTGTTGCCAATTGTCAAAGGTGTTTTGGGTAAAGTTCAGGTTGCCGACCAGTTCTTTTTGCCAGCCCAGTTTTGGTTTATCCTGAGCCAAAAGAAAAGTCGCCATAGCTAAGAATAAAATCATAAAACGCATGTTAATTCCTCCTAATTCTAATTTCTATATTTGGATTGTATTCAGAAAGTCAATTGCAATAACGTAGGTCAGGTTTGAATTATTTCCGATAGTTTCAGATTATTCAAAGAGAAATCGCTGTGAGCATAGGCTTTATACCGGAGTCTACTGAAATTCGCCTCCAAATCAGTGATCGCACTCTAAAATTATGGATCAAAAGGGCAGGCCGGTTATCTTCAACCGGCCACTTGCCTTACTTAAGCTTCTTTTCAATACGCGCCCAGCTATCGCGCAGGGTGACGGTGCGATTGAAAACAGGATGTTCTGAGGTGTGATCCTTCAGATCAGCACAGAAGTACCCCTGTCGTAAAAACTGGAAGCGCTGACCCGGTTGAGCCTGTTTCAGGCTGGGTTCAGCCAAAGCGTCTTTAAGTACCGTTAATGAATTTGGATTGATATTGGCAGTAAAATCCTGTCCCTCTTCTACTTCCTCAGGGTTTTCCTTGAGAAACAGATGTTCATAAAGGCGGACTTCCACAGGAACCGCATGTGCAGCCGATACCCAGTGCAAGGTTCCTTTTACTTTACGTCCATCCTGTGTCCAGCCACCGCGGGATTCCGGGTCGTAAGTGCAGTGTAATTCAATGATTTGCCCGTTTTCGTCTTTAATGACCTCTTTGCAGGTAATGTAATAGGCATGTTTTAAACGTACCTCTTTACCTGGAGCCAGACGAAACCATTTTTTAGGTGCCTCTTCCCGGAAATCTTCCTGCTCGATGTAAATCACTTTTGAAAAGGGAACCTTACGTGTACCGGCGTTTGGATCTTCCGGATTGTTTTCAGCTTCCAATTCCTCTACCTGATCATCAGGGTAGTTGTCAATAACCACCTTTAACGGTTTGAGAACGACCATTCTACGCTCGGCTCGTTTATTTAAATCGTCCCGCACACAATGTTCCAGCAGGGCAAAATCAACCACACTGTTGGCTTTGGCCACACCGATCCGGTCAGAAAAATCACGGATGGCTTCCGGTGTGTAACCGCGACGTCTCATGCCGGCAATGGTGGGCATGCGTGGATCGTCCCAACCGGAGACATAGCCTTCTTCTACCAGTCGTAACAATTTGCGCTTACTCAT
>CAYNLJ010000081.1:0-7851 GCA_964398005.1 uncultured Caldithrix sp.
GAGCGTCCCGATACCATCGGGAAGGTCAGGGGTTTTGAGCGAAGCGAAATCCCGCTTTGCGGGGCGAATCCCCTCAGCTCCGCGGAATGAAGAGAATCATTTAATCGCCTTGATCTTGGGAAATTCGAAATCCGTTCTAGTAGGGCAAATATTTAAATCAAGTCTTGCAGAGCCTTTTCAACACTCTGCTTAAGCAGGCTTTCTTCTTCAGGTAATACCGTTCGCAAATCAATGACAACCTGATCATCTTCAACATAGGTAACTATGGGCGGTTGTTGTAGCCTAAGTTGTCTGGCTAATTGGTTTGCCTTAATTTTTGAATTAACAAATTTTAAGACCATGCCCGGCAAAGGTAACAAAGGATAAGCGCCACTTCCCACTTTGCCAGGCATTTTTTCGATTTTAAACTGTGAACGAACACCCGGACTCAAAGAACTTAAAAATCGTTCACACCGTTTTTTTAAACTATGCTGATTTTCTAACAAAGCGGTATGAGCCGGAATGCGGGCCTGGGTATTATTGTAAAGGTACTGACTTAAAACAATTTGTAACAGACGGATCATCAGCTTATCTAATCTTAAAGCTCTTAACAGGTGGTTTTTTGCACAACGTTGCACATATTCCTTCTTTCCGACAATGATGCCGGCCTGGGGTCCGCCCAGCAACTTGTCTCCGGAAAAAGAGATTAAATCAACCCCGGCTTCCACAATCCTTTGCACTTCTGGTTCATAGGCTCCTGCCAAATGAGAAGTTTCAGGCATGGAACCGCTACCTAAATCATAAATAACAGGTAAATTGTGTTCATGAGCCAGTGAAACGATTTCCTCCAACGCCGGCTTGTGAGTAAATCCCTGAATTTCATAATTGCTGGGATGGCAAATTAAAATAGCACCCGTATTTTCATTTATTGCCTCCAGGTAATCTTTCAAATGTGTCTTATTGGTTGCGCCGATTTCACGCAAAACACACCCGCTGGCCTTCATCACTTCAGGCATTCTAAAGGAGCCACCGATTTCAATCATTTCCCCCCGGGAAAGAATCACTTCTTTTTGGTAGCCCAGGGTGTTAAGCATCAACATTACCGCAGCAGCATTGTTGTTTACGGCAAAACCATCTTCAGCCCCTGTTAACAAGTGCAACAAATAACTTAAATGATCATTCCTCTGCCCCCGATTTCCAGAATTTAAATCAAGTTCCAGATTACAATAACCACTCACATCCTTTAGGAGGTCAATCCATTTTGTATTCAGAGGAGCTCGTCCAAGATTGGTGTGTAATACGACCCCGGTGGCATTAATTACCTTGTGTAAAGTACCCTTTTCCAATGAATCAATTTGAAGGGTCAACAAATTAATTAATTTCCGTTCGATTTCTTCCCGACTAAGCTCTCCAAATTTAAAAGCCTCAGGATTTGCCCGAACTTCATCTAATTTTTCATTGATGATGACTTTTAAGATTTCACTCTTAAAATGGGGAAATTGTTGAGTCAGGCGAGTCAACAATTTATGGGTGGAAGGAAGTTTGGACAACAGCTGTTTATTAGATGGCATCAACAGAACCTGTTACTTTTGATTTTCCAATTTACTCTGTTTTTTCAAAATAATACGTACTTGCTGGATGCGCTTTTTGGTAGCCTTTTCTACAATAAACTGGTAACCGTTAAAATCGATTTTATCTCTGTTTTTAGGGACAGAACCAAATTGTCCGAGCAGAAAACCAGCTAAAGTGTCCACACCTTCCTCTGTAGGCAAATCAAGCCCTAATTCTTCATTAATTTCATCGATCAGAGTTCCACCGTCAACCAGAAAGGTGCTTTCATTAATTTTTTGAATTTGAGGTGTTTCTTTATCATACTCGTCCTGGATTTCGCCCACAATTTCTTCAATCACATCTTCAAGAGTAACCAGGCCCGACGTTCCACCGTACTCATCAACGACAATGGCCATGTGGATTTTTTCAGCCTGAAATTCTCTCAGCAGTTCATTGATCTTTTTTGTTTCAGGCACAAAATAAGTTGGACGGACAATTTTTTCCAGATTAAAATCACTGGTGTTACGTTTTTTTATAAATGGCAGCAAATCCTTTACATAAAGAATGCCCACTATATTATCGATCGTTTCATCATACACAGGAATTCGGCTGTGCATATGTTCTTTGATTGCTTTCAAAACATCGGTTAGGGTAGCGTGCTTTTCGAGACAGATCATATCTGTTCTTGGCACCATAATTTCACGGGCCACTGTACCGCTCATTTCAAAAATGCCGTGAATCATTTCTTTTTCTTCTTTACGTAACGCGCCTTTTTCTTCCCCAACATCAACCAGGGTACGTAGTTCTTTTTCCGTCAAATCAAATTTATTCTTGTCAGCGCCAAAGGCTGCAGATAGTTGTTGTGTAAAAAGATCCAGCACGTAAGAAACCGGGTAAAACAGATAATGGAAAAAGGTGAGTGGCAAGGCAAAGCGCGTACTTAATTTTTTTGCCTTTTTAATGGCTGTTATTTTGGGCAATATCTCACTAAAAAACAGAATAATGAAAGTGACCACCACTACGTTCAGCAATAATGCCAGGGTCGCATTCTGAATTTCATATTGTACGATGATATTACTGGTAATTAAGGTAGCAATCGATGCAATAGCCACATTCACCAGTGTATTACCAATAATAATTGAAATAAGTAAACGACGGGGTTCTTTAAGTAGTGTTGCAACCTGCCTTGTTAAGGCATTTTTACTCCTGGCAAATTTTTCGACCGAAGATTTAGGTAAGGAGAAATAAGCCGTTTCTGATGCCGAAAAGAAGGCAGACAGCATTAAAAGTATGACAAAGATCATTAAATACAATAATGATGCAGGATCCAAGTTTTAAATAAACCTCCACATTAATTCAACATGACTCTTATCGCGCCCAATATAATAAAATTCTTGTAATTTCAAAAAAGTTCTCTTAAATGATTTTTCTAATCGAGTTTTTTAATCTGATTCCTGAATTTAGAAACCAATTTTTCTTCTTCTTGTTTCATGATTTTTTTCTTTTCCGGTTCCAGATCGTCATAGCCTTTCAAGTGCAGTAATCCATGAATGATTAATCTTAAGACTTCTTCAGAAAAGGTTACCCCATACTCTAAGGCTTGTGCATCCGCTCGTTCCGAGCTGATGTAAATTTCTGCTTCAACCTTGTCTCCTTCACTCAGATCGAAAGTGATAACATCTGTCTTATCCGGATCATTCAAATATTCAAGATGCATTTTTTGCAGCGTTTCATCATCTACAAAAACGATATTTAATGTCTCGATTTCCATACCCAGATCTTCAGCCACCTGCCGGGCTAAAGTTTCCCATTCCCCTACCCGACCTGTCAATTGCGCGGGGAAATTATGAATTTGAATTTCCATTTTTAACCGTCGTTTTTTCTTGTTTGGATTTGCCTGCTTTGTCTGCCGGCTTTTTATCCTTTTGATCAGGATATTCTACACGATGCTGGAAAACTCCATAAAGCACAGGTAAAAAGGCGTCAATAATCCGTTTTAGATCTTTAAATGTCAGATCAGAATCGTCCAGTTCACCCTCTTTGAATCGTTTATCCACCAGATCTTCAATAAAGGCCCGCAACTTACTGGGGGTCGGGTTGTTCAATGTCCGGGTGGCTGCTTCAACGGCATCGGCCAGCATCACAATTGCAGTTTCTTTTGATTGGGGTTTTGGTCCCGGATAGCGGTAATCGCTCTCATTGACTTCGTCCTCACCGTACATCTCTTTGGCTTTGTTGTAAAAATAACTCATTAAATTGGTGCCATGATGTTCCGGAATAAAATCTCGAATTTTTTTCGGAATGCCATGTTTTTTGGCCAGATCAACTCCATTTTTGACATGAGAGGCCAAAATTAAAGCACTCATATTTGGATTCAACTGGTCATGCCGGTTATCAGCGTTCATCTGATTTTCTACAAAGTATTGCGGTTTTTCCATTTTTCCTATGTCATGGTAATAACTGCCAACTCTGGCCAATAAAGGATTCGCACCAATGGCTTTGGCAGCTGCTTCCGCCAAGTTTCCAACAACCATACTATGATGAAAAGTACCCGGCGCTTCCAAGGAAAGTTTCTTAAGCAAGGGATGATTCAGATCGCTTAACTCCAGCAATGTAATATCCGTGGTTATGTCAAACAACTTTTCGAAAACGCCTAAAATCATGAAAGTAAAAAAAGAGGAAAAAATGGCATTTGGGAACAGATAAAAGGCAAAACTTTTCAACATTTCATCAAAAGCTATATAGCGAAATAAGGAAATGGACAACAGTGTCCAGAAATAAGCTCCTGATATAAAGATGATGGCCTTAAAAATTTGATTCCGATTTCTTATTTGAAATACAGAATAAATAGCAACCATCCCACTGACCACGCTGAAAAGCACAATATCAAAACCACCGCCCTGCAAACCGCCCAAAACCAGCGCAATTATAACCGTTCCTACAAATCCTAATCCAGTATCGATTAAAATGGCCAGCAACATTGATCCCATCGTTGTCGGAATTAAATAATTACTCCAATTCAGGGTTTGGGAAATAAGTGCTGCAAAAATAAAATTTAACATTAAGATGATCGCTATCATCAAAAGCATCTTATTATCTTTAAAAATTTTAGGTCGAAATGAATAGAGATACAGGGCAAAAATCGCCAATATGGCGGCCATCAGCATGTATCTCCCCAAAGAAAACAAGATGCCTTCCCAACGGCCTTCACGTTGACTTCGCTCGGCAATGGCCATCTCCAGGGAATACAGCTTTTGGTAGGTATCACGATCAATTCTGATGTTTTTATCAACTATTAACTCATTCTCATAAACCATATCTTTGGTTCGACTAATGTTAGCCAGAGCTTCTTCTTTGGCCTTTTCACTAATAGTTTCATCATAAATCAAATTTGGTTTTAAACTACGCACAAACAGATATTCGAGAACCAATGTCTGGTTTACTGGAAACTGTTTCAGAAACTCATTTTCCAAAGTTTTTTGAAACCGGGCAACATCAACCCGCCTGCTAAAGTCTAAATTTTCCTCCACTCCATCTCTAATCACCACAATACGTGGTCGGGTCAGAACCGTTAGATCACGATTCAATATTCCCTTTTTAATTTGATCTTCAGCCTGGTTCAAGATGTTTTTAATAGCGCTTACATTTTCTTCTTTCTTTAAAATGTCTAGCGCCACAGCTAAATTAGAGGGCGAGACATTTACATCAAAAACCAGTTTAAGCTCATCACTTAAGTTTTTGAGATATTCTTCTTTGTTTTCGATTGTTTCATATTGCGGTAAAGCATTCACCAAAAACGGCAGCAAATTTTGTAAAAGTTTAATATCATGTTGCGTAATCGAATCATTATATGTAAAATAGTTGGGAACACTCTTGAGCACCGAATCCTGTTCCGTTTTTAATTCCTGTTCAGTCTTAAGCACAAAAAAATCAAAGGGGGCAACAATCTTACGATTGGAGATATTTCCCACCTTCATGTCACTAAATTTAAGGGGGCGTTGCGGATTAAACATCAACGGAACAAAAAGCAGCAGCACCAACACCAGTACTAATTTTGCCAAAATGTCGTCGAGCGTGTGCTGCCCGATTTTAATTTCTTTTATTTTTTCAAAAAAATTGCTGTTATTTCCCATTTCACACTCAAATCTTTGAAATATCGTCTTTCCACTGACGGTAGATTACCAGCCTTTGTATTTCGGATGTCCCTTCACCAATTTCAAGTAGCTTTGCATCCCGCCAGAATCGTTCTACTTCGTATTCGCGGATGTAACCATACCCACCATGTATTTGGATTGCCTGATTGGCAATCTCCGTGGCCGCCTCGGAAGCAAATAGCTTTGCCATTCCGGCCTGCTTTTTGTACGGCTTGCCATTCTGTTTCAACCAGGCAGCATGATAAATCATGTTTTCGGCAGCATAGATTTTGGTTGCCATATCGGCCAACTTAAACTGAATCGCCTGAAAATCGCCGATCACGCGCCCAAAAGCCTTTCGCTCCTGAGCATAAAGCATAGATCGCTTAAAGGCCTCCTTGGCTATTCCCAACGATTGAGCAGCAATCCCAACTCTTCCGCCATCCAGAGTTTCAAGAAACTGAGCATACCCACGATTTAATTCCCCCAACAAATTTTCAGCAGGAATTTTACAATCATTAAAATGTAAAACGCTGGTAGGAGAGCCTCTCATTCCGCATTTTTTTTCCTTCTTACCAATTTCAAAGCCGGGGGTACCTTTTTCGACAATAAAATTTGAGATGCCATGAGCACCTTTTTCTTTATCTGTCACAGCGGCAATTACAAAAATATCAGCTACTTCAGCATTGGTGATCCAGGCTTTACTACCATTTAGAACAAAATAGTCACCTTTTTTTTCTGCTTTTGTCTGGATATGTGCGGCATCACTTCCCGCATTAGGTTCACTAAGGCAAAAAGAACCGATTTTTGCTCCGGTTGCCAGTGGTCTTAAATATTTCTCCTTCTGTTCTTCGCTTCCATAGGTAGCAATAGGATTGGCAGCTAATGAAACATGAGCCGAATACGACAAAGCTGTCGAAGCGCAAGCACGGGCCAACTCTTCCAGAACAATGACATAAGAAATATAATCCATGCCGGCCCCACCATATTTTTCTTCAAAAGGCAAACCCATTAAATTAAGTTCTGCCATTTTTTTGAATGTTTCATGAGGAAAAGTTTCGGTTTCGTCAATCTCTATTGCTCGTGGGGCGACTTCATTTTTTGCAAAATCACGAATCATTTTGCGAACCATTTCATGTTCTTCAGTGAATTGGATCATTTCCTGCTCCTTCTATAATTAATCAAGCTTTTTCAAAACGATCAATGGCTTCCTGATTTCCAAAAATAAGAAGCACATCTTTTAACTGCAAACGGGTATCGGCATTTGGTTGAAAATAATAAGTATGTTCGTGCCCGTCTCGCAATTCTTTTCTTTTAACCATTAAGACTTCAACATTAAATCGATTGCGAATGGCAGCTTCTCTAAATGTCTTTCCAATTAATTCAGTGGGGACTTCAACTTCTTCAAAATAATGCTGACCGACCACATGCACCCGTCGCTGCTGAGCAACGGCCCGAATACTGCGTTCGCTTTCGCCTGCCATATCTCGTAAGAAAATCTGGTGATTGTAAGCATCAATAACTTCGCGCTGGCTGACGGTGCCGACAATTTCCCCATTCTCCGCTTCCGAAACCACCGGTAACTCTTCTAATCCGGTTTTACCAAAAAGTTTCATCACATTATCCAGAGTCTCGTCCAGACGCACTACCGGAATATCCGGATTTGCGATGTCTTCAGCAATTAACAGATGTTTGAGTGTATCCAACTCCATCATGGTTTGGCGGATTTCCTGCATGGAAATGTAACCCACCAGTTTTTGTTTTTGATCTACTACATAAATTTGATTATGCGTCGAATTTACAATTACCGGAATAAGTTTTTCAAAAGGTGTTTGAACAGAGACCATGTCAATGGTTGGATTAACTACATTTTCTACCTTAAGAGACTTAAGCACGTTAATTTCTCGTCCGCCAAAAATATTGATGCCCCGCCGTACTAATTTCAATGTGTAAATCGATTCTTTCTGCAGGCGCATAGCCAGTAAAGTAGCAATAATGGTGGTGATCATCAGGGGTAAAATTATTTTGTAGTCGTTGGTCATTTCAAAAATGATTAAAATCGCTGTTATCGGTCCGTGGGTGGCCGCACCAACAACCCCACCCATGGCTACCAATGCATATGCACCTGGTGAAGATGTCCAGGTGGGAAAAAACAGATTGACCAGGTGACCAAAAAATACACCCAACA
>CAYNLJ010000082.1:0-7851 GCA_964398005.1 uncultured Caldithrix sp.
AGACCAAAGCCATTGAAATAGCCGTTTCGCAGATTGAACGCAACTTTGGTAAAGGTGCCATCATGCGTCTGGGCGACCGGGCCAAAGTACAGGTCGATGTAATCCCCACCGGTTCGGTTTCCTTAGATGCTGCCCTGGGTATTGGTGGTGTGCCGCGCGGCCGAATTACCGAAATTTACGGACCGGAATCCTCGGGTAAAACCACCCTGGCTTTGCACATTATTGCTGAAGCCCAAAAACGAGGGGGTCTGGCTGCCTTTGTCGATGCAGAACACGCTTTAGATCCTACTTACGCCAAAAAATTGGGTGTGGACACCATTAATCTATTGGTCAGTCAGCCGGACCACGGAGAACAGGCACTGGAAATCGTTGAAACATTGGTGCGCTCTGGTGCTCTGGATGTGATTGTGGTCGATTCGGTTGCGGCACTGGTGCCCAAGGCCGAAATCGAAGGCGAAATGGGTGATTCGCACATGGGTTTACAGGCTCGTTTAATGTCGCAGGCCTTGCGTAAACTGACCGGTACCGTGAGTAAATCGAACACCTGTGTTATTTTTATTAACCAGATACGTGAAAAATTGGGCGTCATGTTTGGCAATCCGGAAACGACTACAGGAGGACGAGCCCTGAAATTCTACACGTCCATTCGTCTGGACATCCGCCGAATTGCAACGATTAAGGTGGGTAATGAAATGGTAGGTAACCGGACCAGGGTTAAAGTGGTGAAGAACAAAATGGCTCCACCATTCCGTGAAGCAGAATTCGACATTATGTATGATCAGGGGATTTCCAGAGAGGGTGATGTTTTGGACAAGGCGGTAGATTTTCGCATTGTGCAAAAATCAGGGACCTGGTTTTCGTACAACGATTTGCGATTGGGTCAGGGCCGCGAAAATGTCAAAGCCTTTCTAAAGGAAAATCCTGAAGTCTTCCAGGACATTGAAAAACAAGTGCGCATTAAATTGGGTCTTGAAGCGCAGGAAACGGAAGCTAAAGAAGAAAACGCAAAATAGCATTGGTCAAACTCTCCGGATGGTTTTTCCGGAGAGTTTAATTTTTTAATATGCAAATCACAAAAATTGAACGTGCCTCAAAGAAAAAACCGCTTTACCATCTTTACAATGAAGATCTCCTTTTAATGACGGTGAGCGAAGAGACTTTGCTTCATTTTCATTTGCAAAAAGGCATGGAAGTAAACGATGTCCTTTTGCAGGATATTCACGCTTTTGATCAACTCCAGCGCTGTCTGGAACAAGCCTATCGCTTTTTAAGCCGCCGTGGTCATTTCCGAAAAGAGTTACAACGCAAGTTAAAACAGAAGGGGTATGAAGCTGAGATTACGGACCAGGCCCTGCAATTTTTACAAAGTAAGGGTTATCTGGATGATTTGCAGTTGATGGTACAATTTGTCCAGGATGCCATCCATCTAAAACGCTACGGCCCCAATCTGATAAAAAGCAAGCTTCTGGAACGCGGGCTAAGCGCAACGGCCATCGATCAGACATTGGAAGAACATTACCCCCGCGACTTACAGCAGCAGGTGTGCCGGGAACTGGCCAACAAAAAATGGACTTCCCTGAAAAATTCGGGTAAAGAAAATCTTAAACAAAAATTAGCCGCCTTTTTACAACAACGGGGATTTACCTGGGAGATCATTCAACCGGTTGTTGAGCAGTTGTCCGCAGAATAATGGTCCATCATTTACGGAACAACCATAAGATAAACGAGATAATAGCGCTTAACAGCAACATGGAAGTAATCGGGAAGTACAATTTAAAATTAGGTTTGTCAATAAAAACATCGCCTGGCAGGCGTCCAAAAGGGATTTTGCTTAAATAAGGCCACAGAAAGCTTAAGGCAATGAACAACAGACCGAGATAAAGCAGAACCCTTTGCCACAGACTCATGGCTTTACTCCCTAATTTAAGACAGTTCTTTTTTCAATCGTTTGATTAAATCAGGGAAAAAAATGGGTTTGGCAATAAAACGATCCCGATGTTTTGTCAAATGTTCGTCAAATCCTACGGCATGAGCCGAAACAAACAAAACCGGAATTCCCCGATATTCCGGTTGACTTTGCAGCCAATCGTAAAACTGGAACCCGTTTTCACGGGGCAAACCAATATCGGTGATAATGAAGTCGATCTTTTTGTTTTGCAATGTTTTTCGGGCTTTTTCGGTATCTGAACAACCGAACACTTCAAAGCCCTCTTTTTCCAGATATAGTTTGGCCAAAATTAATGATTGTTTGTCATCATCAATGAATAGAATGGTACGCAAGCCATTGTCCTTATTGTTTAATGGTTCATAATTTTATTTGCCGATTTTTAATAAAGGTTCCAAATTTTAGCTAATGAAATGAACTTAAAAAATTGAAATCAGTCAAATATAAACAAAGATGATCATATTTTTCAATCAAATTTTATTGGTAATAAACGCAAAATGCACATATATTTGGCAACTAATCAAAAATGCGGAGAAGAAACAATGACAGCCAATGAAATAAGACAACAATTTATTGATTTTTTCATTTCCAAGGGTCACACTTTTGTGCCCAGCGCCCCGGTCATTCCTCAAAATGATCCGACGCTTCTGTTCACCAATGCGGGTATGAATCAATTTAAGGATATTTTTCTTGGAAAAGGCAAACGTGATTACACCCGTGCGGTAAATTCGCAAAAGTGTATTCGTGTAAGCGGCAAACACAACGATTTGGAAGAAGTAGGCCGCGACACCTACCATCATACTTTTTTTGAAATGCTGGGCAACTGGTCCTTTGGCGACTACTACAAAAAAGAGGCCATTGCATGGGCCTGGGAATTGTTAACCGAAGTCTGGAAACTACCCAAAGATAAGCTTTACGCCACAGTGCATCACACGGATGATGAAGCTGAAGAATTGTGGAAAAAAGTGACGGATATTGCCCCGGATCGTGTGTTGCGTTTTGGCGACAAGGACAACTTCTGGGAGATGGGCCCGGTCGGCCCCTGCGGTCCCTGTTCCGAAATTCATATTGATCTGGGTGAAGAATTTTGTGATTTAAAAGGCCAGGAACACGCCTGTGGCGTAAATGGTGATTGTGGCCGTTACATTGAACTCTGGAATCTGGTTTTTATCCAGTTCAATCGTGATGAACAGGGTGAATTGCATCCCCTGCCGGCAAAGCATGTGGACACTGGCGCG
Organism: uncultured Caldithrix sp.; assembly: GCA_964398005.1. GTDB lineage: Bacteria > Calditrichota > Calditrichia > Calditrichales > Calditrichaceae > Caldithrix. The sequence goes on from CAYNLJ010000082.1 coordinate 3,184, forward strand.
GGTTTTGAACGGCTGGTGGCCGTGTTGCAGGGTAAAAATTCCAACTACGACACCGATGTTTTTATGCCCCTTCTAAATGCCATCGGCCAGCTGGCAGGTCAGGATTACCAGACTTCACAGGAGCAAATGGCCTTTCGGGTAATTGCCGACCACATTCGCATGCTGACCTTTTCCATTGCCGATGGTGGGCTGCCCTCTAATGAGGGGCGTGGCTATGTAATGCGCCGCATTCTGCGCCGTGCCGCCCGTTATGGCCGAAAACTGAACATGCACGAACCTTTTATTTACAAACTGGTGCCAAAGGTAGTCGAGATGATGGGCGATGTTTACCCGGAAATACGCGAACGCCAGGAACACATCATGGCCGTCATCCGCTCCGAAGAAGAACATTTTAACCAAACGCTGGATCGCGGACTGGAAATTTTTGAAAAGATAAAAGATGATTTAAAGCGCCGGGGCGAACTGGTGATTCCCGGACATGAGGTGTTTCGACTTTACGATACCTACGGATTTCCGGTGGACTTAACACGCATTCTGGCGGAAGAAAACGGCCTGACGCTGGACATGAAAGGTTTTGAAGAACAGATGGAGTTACAGCGTCAACGGGCGCGGGCGGCTTCCAAATTTGTGATGGCCGAAAGCGAGCAGGATTGGATCGTTTTGAATGAGGGCCCGGATTCCCGCTTTGTAGGTTACGAGGAGTTGGCCATCGAAACGCACATCATGCGTTACCGAAAAACAGATCAGCATTTGCAGATTGTTTTGAAGGACACTCCCTTTTACGCAGAATCGGGTGGCCAGGTTGGCGACAAGGGTACCATCAAAGGCGAAGATTTTACCTTGCAGGTCGTCGATACTCAAAAAGAAGGCGAACGCATTGTTCACCTTTGTGAACCGGTAGAAGATTTTAAACCTAAATCAGATAAAGTGCTGGCTGAAGTTGTTTCTTCGGCCCGGCGCAATACACAAAAGAACCACACGGCCACACACCTGCTGCATGCCGCCTTACGCCGTGTACTTGGTACACACGTGACTCAGGCAGGCTCACTGGTTGAACCGGATCGCCTGCGCTTCGACTTTACCCATTACGATAAGTTAACCGCTGACCAGATTCGGGAAATTGAACGCATTGTGAATCAAAAGATTCAGCAGAATATTCCACTTAAAATTTCCTTTGAAAAATTTACCGAAGCCAAGAAAAAGGGTGCCATGGCACTGTTTGGCGAAAAATATGGTGATGTGGTGCGGACTATTAAAATTGATGATTTCAGTTTTGAACTGTGTGGCGGTACTCATGTAAAAGCAACGGGTGAAATCGGCGCTTTTATTATTCTTTACGAAGCCGGAATTGCGGCCGGAGTGCGGAGGATTGAAGCTCTTACCGGTGAAAAGGCAGTGGAATACATCCAGCAGAACAAACAGATTATGCAGCAGTTGAACGAAGCTTTAAATACCACGGGTGAAAATCTGGTGGAAAAAGTTGAACAATTGCTGAACGAAAAGCGTCAGTTGGAAAAGGAATTACAAAAAGCACGGGCCGCTAATCTGCAGTCCGGAGTTGACGATCTGCTTAAAAAGGCAGAATCTGTTGATGGCTTAAATGTGCTGGTGGAAGAATTTAGCGATGTGGAAATGGATCAGTTAAAATCGCTGGGTGACAAATTGCGTGAAAAGGCAAAAAAACTGGTTGCCTTGTTGTTAACCGAAAAAGACGAAAAGCTGAGCATGGTTTGCGTGGTAAGCGATGACCTGTTGCAGGACAAAAAATGGCATGCCGGTAATCTGGTGCGTGAGGTAGCCAAGCAGGTCGGCGGTGGTGGCGGCGGACGTCCGCATTTGGCGACGGCAGGCGGTAAACAGATCGAAAACAAGGCTAAAGCTATGGAATTCTTCAAAAAGATGGTAGCTGAGCAAAGCAGTAAATAAACTATATTAAAGGTTGTTGTAAAAAATTATTGAAATGGGAACAGGAGGAATATGAATAATAGAAAACGGATTTTAGTAACCGGAGGGGCCGGCTACATTGGCAGTCATTTGGTACATGACCTGGTCGAGGCCGGACACGAAGTAGTTGTTTTGGACAACCTCTCACTGGGGCGTAAAGAGAATGTGCCTTCTCAGGCGGAGTTAATCGTTGGTGATATTCATAACCATGAAGATCTGGAAAAAGCTTTTAGCCGTCCAATTGACGTGGTATTTCACTTTGCCGCCTGGAAAGCGGCCGGTGAATCGATGATCAATCCGTCAAAATATGCACAAAACAATATTTGCGGCACTTTAAGCTTAATTGATGCCTGTGTTAATCATCAGGTGGAAAACTTTGTTTTCTCTTCTTCGGCAGCGGTTTATGGTGATCCACAGTACCTGCCGGTGGATGAAAAACATCCGACTCAACCGGTTAATTACTATGGTTACTCCAAGCTGGCCATCGAAGAGAATTTGGATTGGTACAGCAAATTAAAAGGCTTAAAATACGCCTGTCTGCGTTATTTTAATGCAACCGGTTACGATCTTAAGGGAAGAGTGAGAGGCAAAGAAAAAAATCCGGCCAATTTATCGCCGGTGGTTATGGAAACCATTGCCGGCATCAGAGAGAAAATGCAGGTTTTTGGTGATGATTACGATACACCCGATGGCACAGGAATCCGCGACTACATCCATGTAAACGATCTGGCTTCGGCTCATATTCTGGCCATGGAATATTTGCTGAAAAACAAACGCAATCTGATAGTCAATTTAGGTACGGGCAAAGGCCACAGCGTACTGGACGTCATCAAAGCGGCCGAAAAAGTTACCGGTAAAAAGGTCAATTACGAAATCGTTGATCGTCGTCCCGGAGACCCGCCAGAACTGGTGGCCAGTTGTGATTTGGCCTATCAGCTGCTGGGCTGGAAAGCGCAATTCTCTGATCTGGAAACGATTTTTAAATCCATGATGCCGGTTTATCTGGATTAAGTTCGTTGGCGGCAGACCTCAAATAAATACTGAGGACTCTGAGAAAGCACAGTCAAAATTTAAAGAATTTTGAATGTTGAGTGTTGAATTTTGAATGGATTAAAGACAAAGATTAACACAGATTTTTTCCAGTGAAGCAAAATCATGCCGGTAAAAAGATTTCAAAGGATTGAAAGCGGACCACGAACCCTGTAGTGACGGTCAGGCAAGGAGAAATTAAACGGTCTCCTTCAATAAATGAGGGTAACTTCTTTGGATAACTCAAATATTGCTTTACGCCTTCTCTCAGGAAGGAGAGTCACACTAACTTTTTCTCTGGTGTTTTAGCGCCATTTCTAAAATCAAAATGACCTATGGTGCAGGATGAATTTCCCATGTCCAAATTGAAAGTTGAATTCGAATTCAAAGAATTCCAATTTCAGCAAAAACGGTTTCGCTTAAAAAAGGTGAAAAATTTAGATGCGTTGGTAGATCAGGTCTCCGATGAACTTTTTGCTGAAGACGAACGTTTGCCTTACTGGGCTGAATTGTGGCCATCGGCAATTGGCCTCAGCCATTTTTTGTTGCAAAATCCCGATTTAATAAAAGGCAAACGGGTACTTGAATTAGGCGTTGGATTGGGATTGACCTCGCTGGTCATACATTCACTAGAGCCTGAACGATTACTGTTAACCGATTATGAAAGCGATGCTTTGCAGCTGGTCAAAGAAAACTTTTTGCTAAATGAATTTCCGCTGCCGGAAGTGCAATTGCTGGACTGGCGCAGGCCTCATTTACAGGAGACCTTTGATCGTATTGTGGCATCGGACATTTTGTACGAAGAGCGTTTCTTCAGGCCATTAATTTTGCTATTTAAAAAGTACCTTCGCTTTGATGGAAGGATTATCATTGCCGAACCCAATCGCGCCATTGCAAAAAAATTTTTTAAAATGCTAATGAATTTCGGCTTTTCGTACGAGTTTAATATTGTACCTGTGGTACAGGATGAAAAGACCATTCAGGTGCACAACTATGTGATTCGGCAAAGGAATTAAATTCATCGTGTAAGAGTTGAAGGGTACTTGGGAATTTGTAATTAGGTACCTGGAATTAGGAATTAAAATCAAAGCCCCCTCATGAAGCGCAATCGAGGAGGCGCCTATTCAACTATTAATTATTGAACCATCCAACTCTTACACGGCTAATGATTAATGAAACAACCAAACTCGATGGTAAATATGACACACAAAAACTTAAAACCCTGTTTACTGGTTATTGATGACGATGAAGCCCACCGTGAGGGCATGGCTCTGCTTCTGGAAGATGAGGAATACCAGGTCGATCAGGCAGATAGTGCCGAAAGCGCCATGGAGCTCATTCGCAACAACACTTACGATCTGATCATCACCGATTACAAGATGAAAAAAATCGATGGCATGGAATTGCTGAAGATGATCAACGATTACGACCCGTTGCTCAAGGTTATCATGGTCACCGGTTACGGTTCGATCGAGCATGCCGTTGAAGCCTTGCGCCTGGGGGCATTTGATTACATGCCCAAGCCCATTGACCCGGTTAAATTAAAAGAAGTGGTTCGTCGCGCCTTAAAAGTACAGGGTTGGAAACAACCGGAGCGGGCAGCCATTCCCCTGCATTTTGGTGAAATAGTCGGCCAGTCACGTCCCATTAAACAGGTGGTGCAGCAAATTCGTAAAATTGCCAATATTGATGTGC
>CAYNLJ010000083.1:0-2798 GCA_964398005.1 uncultured Caldithrix sp.
GCCATCCGTCAGCGCAAAGGACGGTTTGAACTGGCCGACGGTGGCACGCTCTTTCTGGATGAAATCGGCGATGTTTCGCCAGCCCTGCAGGTAAAATTGTTGCGCGTGTTACAGGAAAAAGAATTTGAACGCGTGGGCGGAGAAACAACCTTAAAAGTTGATGTGCGCATCATTGCCGCTACCAATCGCAATCTGGAGCAACAAATCGCCAAAGGCGAATTTCGTGAGGATCTGTTTTACCGGTTGAGTGTCATCCCCATGCGCCTGCCGGCCTTACGCGAACGCAAGGAAGACCTGCCTTTGCTGGTCGAACATTTCTTAAAACAACTCAATGCACGTCGTCACACCAACAAAAAGCTCGACCCGGCAGCGCTGGAACTGTTGCAGCATTACAACTGGCCGGGCAATATTCGCGAACTGCAGAATCTACTGGAACGACTGCACATTATCTGCCCGCAGGAGACCATTCCGGCTCAATTAGTTGCCGCGCAGCTTAGCGGTACCCAATTACCTTTCGACGACCTGCAAAACTTACCGCTGGACGAAGCGCTTTACCATTTTGAGAAAAAGCTGATCATCGAGGCGCTTAAAAAAGCCGATGGCGTAAAACAGCGCGCGGCCAAACTGTTAGGCATTGGCACCAGTGCGCTTTACTACAAGTTGGAAAAATTCGGGCTGGCAAAATGAACAGAACCATTTTCTTTTTAATCATCATCTGGGCTTTTCTTTGGGGGCAGCACGCTTCTGAAAGTAACTTTGAAATGTTGCGCCGGCAGTTACTCGAAAGAAAACTGCAAACCGAACTGCAACAAAAACAGATTGAACAACAACTGCTCCCACTGCAACAGAAAATCGCTCAGCTGCAAAATCAAAAAGACCATCAGGAAGAACTCCCTACCCTTCAACGACGGGCACTAAAATTGTCACAGCAAATGGTCACCTTGCAAAATGAACTGGACTCTCTGAACATTCAGCTTTCGACCACCAATCAGATATTGTACAAACAATACACCCGGCAACTGGACTCTTTACAAAACCTCATCCGTCAGGAACCGAATCAGGCAAAACGGGAAAGCCTGTTAAATCAAATGCGAATGTTCAGCGAAAAACGGTTGCTGGTTTCACCCGGGTTAGATGCCTTTTCTCTAAATTTGCAGGTCCTTGAAAAGCTGGATTTAAAGAGCATTAACGATGCCTCTAAAAAGGCAATTTTAATCGACTATCTGCAAAATTTGCTTAAGGAGATCAATGAACAACAACAAAGGTTGAAGCTTAAGCAGCATGAATTGCTACAGATGGTACGTTTACGGCAAAAAGCCAGCACCTTTGTTAATGAGATCGACAACACGCGACTCAGTTCATCCGTTCCTTTTCAACAAAAGCAACAAACGGGCGTTAGGCCCAACGGCGTTTCCCGGGAAGGAACCTACACCGACGTGTCGAGCAGGCAAACCGAACAACCGGTGGCCATTGTGGACCTGCCACAAATCGACCAGTTGATTAACCAGACTTTAAAAGCCAAAAATTCCGTCCCCATCGATTCGGTTTTAAAGAGCATTGAACGGGCAAACCGGATGTTGGAAACTTACAAACAACGCATTCAAAACAAACTTGAACACTAAGATCCATGCGTCTAAAATCTGAGCGATTCTGGTTACAGTGCTTGCCTTTCTTTACATTTTTGTTTTTTTCGGTCCTTCCCTTAAAAGCGCAGTTTTTTGGCGTCGCTCAGCTGGAAGGTGGTCTGGCCCGATTTAAAACACAAAATTTTCACTTGCTGGCCCGGCCAAAGCTGCAGATAGGCCAAAACCTCAAAAAACAAAAGCTCAGTTTCAAATGGTCTGCTCTGTACCAACCGGAGTTTTTCGCTTTGGCAGGCAGCACCTTTAGTCAACGATTAAACGGGCAGTTTGTCCTCAATTCTCAATTTAAAAAATGGCTTTGGGGAATTCACTTTCGAACCCGCTACCAGTCTTTTAAAATCGAATCACAAAGCTACGACTGGCAAAGCAGCGATTTGCTTCTTAATCTCGATTACTGGCAAAAAGAGGATTTTTTCTGGCAGGGCCAACTCATTCTCTGGTACCGCGACACCCAGCAATTTGATCGTCAAACGCTCAACTCCAGCATTGCCCGATTTGGCTTTGGTCAAATTCTGCCCTGGTTTTCCATCTACCCCAATCTTTATTTTGAACAATACAGGATTGAACCGCGCTATTACAAGCCCGGCAACGAATACGGACAACGCAGGGGACTGGCCTTGCGCCTGGAACACAACAAACAATTTCTATTTTCTCTTGATTTCAAACTGCTGTGGCACAAAAGAAATGGCTTTACCATTCAAAAAACGGAACAACAGCTTGATTTGCTGATGGCCTTCTGGCTGACGCCCAAATGGGCATTACTGATTTTTGCCGAGTACAACAAGCTGGCCTCTTTTTCTTCTGAAACAACCAGCGAGCTGTCTTACCAGCCCATCAATACCACCAATCATCTGCAATTAAAGCTCAGCCGGGATTTTGCCAATCACAGTGAATTTTTCCTGCGCTTCGGCTACGAACAGGAAAACCTCATTCAACCGATCGAAAAATGGCAGTACTGGCAATTTGCGTTAGGCGTAATGAAAACATTTCAAAAATATTAATGGTTGAAGAGTTAAGAAGTTCAGAGTGTAAGAGTGTAAGAGTTTAAGAGTATAAGAGTATAAGAGTTGTGGTAGGACCGTAACGCGAGCTTCAGCTTGCGCTTTACACTATAAGCTAAAGCACATCAATCGGTAGCCGCAGGCTTCATGCCTG
>CAYNLJ010000083.1:2898-7827 GCA_964398005.1 uncultured Caldithrix sp.
GAGAAAAAATTTCGGTGAATTTCGGTGACTTTTAATTCAATAAAAATTTGAAAATCGACATAATTCATATTATTTTTTAAATGTTACATCCCATAAGTTCAGAAAAAGACATACATTCAATAACAGAGTTCAAGAATGAAAAAAATCATTGACCTTATTGAGGTCATTGTTCTGTTGTTTTTCATTTTAGCCATTTTATCAGCCTGTTCTAAAAAGAACATTTCTGAGCCGGAGGAACACATTTCTGCCAAATTGGAACCCGAACATTGTTACATCGGAACCATCCTGAAAATCAGCAATCTGGATACCAGCGCCAACTGGTACAGCACCAAAATTTACTTTCCCGGTATGGAGTATCCCGCCCGGCCCGATAGTATTAAAGATCATGTTATTTTCACACATATTTATTATGGGGTGGTCAGCGGTCCTTTAAAAGTCAGGGCGGGGAAGGATTCTGTCGTTTTTGAGAATTTTAAAGTATTGGAAGACTGTCCCGACAGCGTTGTGGTTAAATGGTACAACCTGAACCCGAAGATTACAGAGCACAATGCCCGGTACTCTGATTGGGAAGGCTTGAGAAATTGGCAGGCAGAAATCAAAAAGGATACCATCCATTTTTTCCTGGATGGCTTTTGTGGAGACGAATGCCACTACTGGCTCGATTTTAAACTAAAAATCGTCGAAGGAGAAGACCTCCCCCGGTTTATTTTATTCCGCTATTTTACACATGATGCTTACAGCGGCGATCATGAATTTTTACTGAAACGCGGCCTCATTAAAATTCAGGATTACAATCCGAAAGGTGTCATCAGCGGCCACATTTTTTACGATAATAATTCTTATCAGAATGGTTTAAAATTCTGGTATGATTTTTCGAGAAACGAATAAAAAAGGAGAAAGAAATGCCAATCAAAAAACTATTTTTGATCATGCTCTTTTTAACTTCTTCCCTCTTTGCCCAGCAATTGCAGGTCAGCCGTGATTCCTTGTTTATTTTTCCGGTCCAGTCCAACGACTGGTTAGGTGCAGACACCATCATCGTTTACAATGTCGGCAACGACACGCTGCGGATCGATCATCTTGAATCAAAAAACCAGTACAGCTACCCTCTGAATATTTTTTACCAGGATACAAATTTTTACTACAAGGTATTAATCAGCAACCCGCTGAACCTGGCCATTGCACCAACAGATTCCGCCATGTTTATCTTTGGCACCCCGGATTTGTGCCCTATTTGCAAAGTTGCCTTTGATTCCATGGAAGGGAACTTTGTAGATTCCATTTACATCTACTCAAATTCCCAAAACCCGTCGACAAAAATTTTGTACGCCACCGGAATTGGCATGGAAACCGGGATTGATGATTTCAAACCAACTGCCACTAATTTTCTGTTATTGAACAATTTTCCCAATCCCTTCAATGAAACAACCACCATCCGTTTTACTCTGCCGGCAGCCTCCAGAGCGCGAATTGATATTTTTGATACCTCCGGACACCTGGTAAAACGCCTTTTAGACCAGCGATTGACGGCCGGAAGGCATCAATTACAATGGCAGGCCCGTGATCATGCCTCCGGAGTCTATTTTTGTCAACTGGTTAGCGATATGGGAAGACAGATTCAAAAAATGATTTTGTTGAAATAATCTAAATAATATGGCGCTCCTTTACACAAAACATTTTTAACATTTTTGTGGGAGTGTTAAAATTTTTACTTCCCTCCTTAAATTAAACCTCCAATAGCTGGTTGCTGAATCATCACCTTGAAATTTTTGTCTTCTCGGTAAATCCGTAAAATCTGTGGCGTAATAATCAGAACACAGAAGACGCAGATTACACGGATTCCCACGGAAAAATATTAAAAAACATGAATGAAAATCTGTGTTGATCAGTGGTGTAAAAAACTCTGCGCGTTCTGTGAAAAAACTCAGTAAAATTCGGTGTACTTCAGTGGCCGTGCAGCGCAATGGCTTTAAAGCTTACCTGCAAATTATTTGTAAGGAACGCTCTCCCTCTTCGTCTAACCATTTGAAAACGAAAAATAAAATAAACCAAAGGAGTTACATCATGGCCAAAATTGCCATCGTCATTTTCGCAGACACAACCACCATCGAAGCCCTGGGCAAAGTTTCCAATGCCTTTATGATTGCCAGTGAAGCCATCGAAAACAAAGACGACCTGAAGATCATCTTTGAAGGCGCCGGCACCAAATGGATCGGTGAGCTGGAAAAAGAAGATCACAAGCTGCATCAGCTTTATTTAAAAATAAAACCACATATTACCGGAGTTTGTTCTTTTTGCGCTCAGGCTTTTGGTGTAAAAGATTTCGTTGAAAGCAGCGGTCTTACACTACTTTCTGAATACAAAAGCCACCCCAGCTTGCGGAATCTGGTGATCAACAATTTTCAAATCTTAACCCTCTAAAGTCCTCCTCAGCCCCCCAAAGGCAACCTTGCACAATGCCTGGTTGCCTTTTTCTATTTATGCCCAATTTTGCTTGCTATTGAAGTATCACTGTTTTAATTTATTCCAAACCACTAACAAATTGGAATCCAACATGAAAAGAATTGCCCTCCTTTTAGTTTTTATTTCCTTTTTACAGGCGGGTTACAACTATCGTATTGACAACACGCTGACGGTTGGGCCAGGCATGGTTTACAAGCACCTGAAAGTGCCCGAAAAACTCTGGAACATCAACATTTTAGAAATCGACCTGACCAATCCCTACATAAAAATTGAAACGATTAAAGCCAAAGATGCCTACATTGGCCGCGAGAAGACCACCTCCATGGCCGCACGACGCAGCTTTGAAGGGCATCAGGTCATCGGCGCCATCAATGCCGACTTTTTCAGCAGTGAAGGCGTACCCATTAACGTGCAGGTCATTCAGGGGCAGATGTTGCGCAATCCGATTGCCGTGTCGACCATTGGCTTTGATGCGCAAAATAATCCCTGTTTGGGCATCGTTTCTTTTTCAGGTCAGGTAATTGCCAAATCGGGCAGCCAAATCATTGATCATGTGAACGGGGTACGTAACACCAACGAAACGGTGCTGTACAATGCCTTCCACGGCAGCTCAACCGGCACCAATCAATGGGGTACCGAAGTGGCCGTACAGGCCATTACACCCTGGGTAGTCAATGACACCGTCTGGGCGGTGGTGCAGGCAAAAGAAACTTTGAAAGGCGATATGACCATTCCATCCAACGGAGCGGTGCTTTCGGCCCACGGAGATGCCATGACCTTTTTCGACAACAAGGTAAACTCCGGGGACACCCTGGCTCTGGTGTTCAATTTAACCCCTGCTTTGCCACGTTTAATGGAAATGGTCGGTGGCTACCCAAAAATCGTTTTTAAAGGCGAAAACTGGGCTGACGAAGGCTATCAGGAAGAAGGCGGTCCGGGACATGCCTATCAGGTTCATCCGCGCACGGCCATCGGTTTCAATGCCGATTCCAGCAAACTGTTTTTCTTTACGGTGGATGGACGCAAGGCAGGGGTTTTTCAGGGGATGACCCTGCCGGAACTGGCCGATGTAATGATCGATTTTGGCGTGGCCTATGGTTTAAACCTGGACGGCGGCGGTTCCACCACCTTTGTCCTGCGTAATGAGATCAAAAACTTCCCTTCGGATGGATCGGAACGCCCGGTTGCCAATGCCGTGTTAGCCATCTCTTCGGCGCCCAAAGGCGATTTTGGCACCATTCAAATTGAACCGGACAACATCGAATTGTTCTTCAATAACACGTACCAATTCACAGTCAGCGGCTGGGACCAGTATTTCAACCCTTACCCCATCAACCTGTCTCAAGTCCAATTTTGGGTTGATTCAAGCTTGGGCACCATCGGCCAAAACGGACTTTTCAAAGCAACCAGCAATGGCGGCAGCGGCTATGTTTACGCATCCTACCAGGGTCAAACCGATTCCGCCTTTGTACGCATTAAGGCCATTCAATCCATTGATGTGCAGCCGAAATTTGCAGTCACCGATACCATAACCCCAATCGGGTTAAACATTCAGGGTCTTGTTGAAACAGGAGAAACCATTACACTTTCGGCAAACTCCCTGCAGTGGCAGCTGACCAACCCGGATGTGGGCTACCTCGATGGTAACCTGTTCTACGGATTAAGCGAAGGACAAACGGGTGTCATCGCCTTTCTGGACACCCTTTCTGATACCATTACCGTGCGGGTGGAAATCGGCACTGACACCAAATGGCTTGATTTGATGGAAACGCTGGATGAATGGCAGCTTAGCGGTGAAAACATCGATTCGTTGCACAGCATGCTCCGGCTTGATTCTTTGCAACACACTGCCGGTCAGTCCGCGTTGCGGTTGGACTATCAGTTTACTTATTCCGGTTCACAAAAGGCGGATTTTTATTTAAAGAAAACAATTCCTATTTACGGTGTCCCCCAACAAATAGGCATCGATTTTAAATCGGACGGCGGCAATCATAAAATTTACTTTGTCGTCTCCGACAATGACGGGCAACTTTTTAAAACCGACATGCGCGGCTATTTGAAAGACAGTACGCGCTTTGTTGAAGTCTGGCAGCCAACCAGCACCTTTACGGCCCTGCAGGACTTTTCCCAGTTTCACTACCCCATTCAAATCGAATACATCTGGTTTCGGCCCGGAAGCAATGTATCGGAAGGCGAAACGGTTCAGGGTAGTGTCTATTTCGACAACTTGCGCGTTCAATACCCAACAGTGACCAGTTTAATTCCATTACACCAGCCCAACCTGCCGAATTCGGTTCGGCTTTTTCCTAATTATCCCAACCCCTTTAATCCCAGAACCAGCATCCGTTTTGCTTTGCCGGAAGCCATGCAGGTTAAAATCAGCATTTTCGATGTGCGCGGTCGCCTGGTAGCACAATTACTGAATCAGAAACTGTCCCCCGGCCTGCATCGGGTTGAGTGGCAAAG
>CAYNLJ010000084.1:0-7800 GCA_964398005.1 uncultured Caldithrix sp.
GGTCAGGCAAATTGATATTGTCAAACAGGGTACCATCGACACCACATTGATTTCAGCGGAACAGGTACGCAAAAGTGCGGTTTATTCGCTGTCCTTTTATGGTAAACGCGATAAACGGGAGAATATTTTCAATCCGCACAATGGCTCCTACACAGATGTGAGTCTGTCTTTTAGTTACAGTAAAGGCAAAAACGAAGCGGAAGTGAATGAAATCAACCGTTACATCACATTGACGGCCTCCTGGCAGCGTTATCAGCCGTTTCGGCCTAAGGTCCTGCATTTCCGCAGGTGGGATTTTACCTTTGCCACCCGCTTAAAAATAGGTGCTATTCTCGAACCATTCGGCAATAAGGAAATACCAATCGATGACCGGTTTTTTGCCGGCGGAGCGACTACGGTGCGCGGTTACAACGAACAGCTTTTAGGTCCGGCGGCTGGTTACGATGAACATGGCAAAATTACACAGGCTGCTGGCGGAAAAGCGTTGTTCTTAGCCAATGCCGAATTACGAATCCCTTTGTTCTGGTTGTTTGTCATGGAAACGTTTGTAGATGCCGGAAACGTTTGGGCCGAGTTAAACGAGGTAAATCCCCTGGAAATAAAACCAACTACCGGCTTGGGATTGGCACTGCTCACCCCTTTAGGCCCCATCCGGGTTGATGTGGGTTACAAGTTGTTGCCCAAAAAATCCGATCCTTCAAACTATGCTATCCACGCCGGTTTGTATTTTGCCTTCTAACGATTTTAGCGCCGAACATTCAAAACACCTGTTGACTGCTTAAAATTTTTGTCTTAATTTTTGAGTAAAAGCCTTCTAAGCATAGGTTTACAATGCAATATTTGCAAATTACCTTTCAATTGATGATTCCTTTTCCTTTCATTTTAAAGGCAACCAAAAAACAAAACAGAGGATAATAGGATGGCAAAAGCTGTAAAATTAACGGTGGTCTTTATTTTATTGATTTGTTTTGGCAGGTATTCTGTCGTCGCCCAGCCACCTTTCCGGTCAGAAGAGGAAAATTGTTTTCCGGCACTCTCTTCCGGCTACTTTAATGAAGGCAATACTCGTTCCTGGGCCTGGGGCTTTGATTTTCTTTCACTGCAACCATTTGATTGGATTCCGATTTCGTCACCCGGATTAAACGAACAAGCATCCCCCCATACTCTATCAAATCAATGGCAGGAAATTTTATGGTTGAGCAGAGGACCGATCTGTATTGTAGATGTCTTTGGACAAGAATATTTCAGTGGGAGAATCAGAGCGCTGGCTGTACACCCGCAAAATCCGGAGATCCTTTATATTGGGGCTGCCAGTGGCGGATTATGGAAGTCGGAAGATGGAGGAGGGCACTGGCAGGATTTGAGTGAGACGTTGACCCGTCTGACCTTCGGAGCGCTTGCGATTGATCCAGCCCATCCCCAGGTCATTTATGCCGGTACCGGTGAACCTGTTGCCTGGTGGGGGAACTTTTATATTAATGGGGCTGGCTTGTTTAAATCGACCGATGGTGGGAACAACTGGCAACAAATCACCGCTGGTTTTGGTGAAATGACTGCCTTTGGAGCGCTTGCGGTGAGTCCTTATGATTCTAATCTGGTATTGGCTGGGTTATGTGAAGGCTATAGTTTTGCACGCGGCCTGATTAAGAATACCGGCATCTGGAGGAGTTCAGATGGAGGGTATACCTGGAGTCGCGTCCTGGAGCTGTTTCCTGAAACCGGCAGTGGGGTTTATGACATCATTTTCCATCCTCAAAATCCAGCTGTTGTTTATGCAGCAGTAAGTAATTCAACCTGGCTTGATCCCAAGGCAGGATTTTATATTTCGGCCGACAGCGGAAAAACCTGGATTCGTTCATCTGAAGGATTGCCTGAAGAGATTAGCCGAATGCAAATTGCTGTTTCCCATTCCAATCCGGATTCCATATATGCTTTGGTTTATGATCCTCAGTTCAATCCTTACAGAACCAGACTCTATAGATCATCAGATGGAGGACAGTTTTGGGAGCATATTGCAACAGAAACGAATTTTGGAAGTGGATCCAGGGATCAGGGAGATTATGATTTATGCCTGGCACTTGATCCGCAGAATCCAAACCACTTATTGGTTGGAAATATTCTGCTAAGACAAAGTTTTGATGGTGAAACCTTTGGTGATCCTATTCCCCAATTGCACGTTGATGTTCATAAAATCGTATTTGCACCCACAGATAATGATATCATTTATGTAGCTACTGACGGCGGTCTTTACCTTTCCACGGATGGTGGGCTGACCTGGAAAGACAGAAACTATGGCCTGTCCACAGTTCAGTTTTATGGTATTGCCGGTAATCCTGAAAACCAGGATGAAATTCTGGGCGGTACGCAGGATAATTGGGTAGTAATGACCAAAGATGGGGGGGAAACAGCCTGGTTTCAGCTTCCGCTTGGGGGAGATATTTATGGCACTTTCTATGAACCTGAAACTCCCAATGTTATCTATCTGACTACCGGTAACTCATTGTGGCGTTCAACAGATCATGGTGAAAATTTCGAAGATATTACTCCGGAAACAACCTATAAAATTCCATTCAACATACGTGAAGAGACCTTTTGCATGCACCCGGACAGTAGTGGCTGGCTGTATATTGCGTCTGATCGTATCTGGCGTTCAACCGATTACGGCGATACCTGGCAGGCCATTTCTGATTCGCTGTCCGCGGCCTCGGTTACGGCCATGGCCATTAGTCCTGCAAATCCGAAAATTTTGATTGTAGGAACCAGGGTAGCCAGTTATGCCAATGAAACTGCCCGTATTCTAATCTCTACCGATGGAGGGTTTAGCTGGCAGGAAAGTCAGGAACCATTGCCGGAGAATAATATTACCATTTCAAGAATCGTCCCGCATCCGACGGAGGAAAATGTATTTTTTGTAGTACGTGCAGGCTTTCGAACTCCCAAAATCTACAAGACGATCGATTTGGGCCAGCATTGGGAAGACATCACCGGTAATCTGCCGGATGTGCCCCACCGGGATTTTTTTGTAGATCCTCAAAAACCCGAACTTTACCTAACCGGAAATGATCTGGGTGTTTATGGCTCGATTGATGATGGTCAAACCTGGTACCGGGTAGGCAGTAATTTCCCATATGTACCAGTGACCGATTTTGATTATTATTCGGATGGGCAAAACCGTTTGTTACGGGTTGCGACTTACGGACGGGGCGTTTATGAAATAAACATGGAAGACCTGGCACTGCTGGCCTTGCCTGAGCCAAAAGAATTTGTCCCGTCAGATTTCAAAATCATTTCTGTTTTCCCGAATCCTTTTAACAGTAAGACGAGGATTCGCTATTCAATCAAAAAAGCCGGAATGATTCAAATTAGGATCTACAATGTAAGAGGACAAATGGTGCATCAGGCTCAACAAACCCATGCCGCTCCCGGCGTGTTTGATTATGCCTGGCAAGCCGATGACCTGCCTTCGGGTGTTTACTTTGTTCAGTTAAGCAATGGAAAGTTAAAAGTGATTGAAAAATGTATTCTGCAAAAATGAGGTCATTTTAGCGGGTTAATTAAGTTTTGTGCTGCCAGCCATCGGTAACTTTCCGCTATGATGGTATTAATCAAAGTTTTCTTCTTCGGATGCAGGTGTCCTTCGTTTAGAATAATGATTTTTTTAGGTTCCGGTGTCTGCAGATGTAACTGACGCCAGCAGGGTTCCGGAATCTGGCGATCAAATCTTCCGTTAATCAGCAAAAAATTACCTTGCAGGTGGCTAAGATGCAACTTTGGTTCCACCGGATGGATGGCCAGTGCCGCTAACCCGGCAACGACAGGTCTTAATAATGCAGGAATGGTTTTGAGGTTGGCCTTCAGTATTCTAAATAAATCAGTCCCACCATAAGCCATGATGGCACCATGCACTTTGAAATGATGGAGTTGCGCGATTCGCAGCACCGATGGTACAGCCAGAGCACCAAAACTATAACCCAGCAGACTGATGCGATTGGTGTCGGCCCAGCTTTGCCGGTGCAACCAAGCGATGAGCTGACTGACCTGACCCGGTACAACCAGAACCGATTGACGGATTAATGGGATCTGCTGCAGCGGGGTGCCTTCGTACCAGTATCTGGGACGATAGGGGTACTCGTAAGCCACGATTATGTTTTGTCCATGGTGTGGAATGTAATTCAAACTGCGTCGTCCGATTTCCAAACCACCAAGCAGAACAATTACAGGCAGGCGGCTGGAATCAGCAGGTGCCGGACGGCTGATAGCCACGCAAAAGGTATCGGCTTTGCCGCGCTGGAAGGTGAGTTGCAGGAATTGACGATTTTCGCCATTCCAGATATGATTCTCTGATGACTGACGGATAATTTTCAAAGGTGTTACCAATCGGTCAATGAAACGCAGGGGATTTAGGTAAAGGTAGAGAAACACTGCAGCCAAAAATAAAAGGAACGCTGAACTTAAAATTAAAAAATACTTTTTCATGAGAACTTTGATTTTACAATTTTTGAAACTCTTAAGCTTAGGTTCAGAACAGACGTGATCGGTTAAAAGCAAAGGCTATTTTGACAAAGCAATTTAGAGTCCTGGAAACAAAAAAAGCTTCCCCAATGGAGAAGCTGGTTTTAATTGTCGTGGGCGGTACAGGACTCGAACCTGTGACCTCTACGATGTGAGCGTAGCGCTCTGACCAGCTGAGCTAACCGCCCCTGTGTGGTCATAATTTACACAATTTATTTTAATTGAGCAAGGTGCAATCGGGAATACAATTCATTTAAGCAGCACCATTTTTTGCAGCAAAATCGTTCGGCCGGCTTTCACCCTGGCAAAATAAATGCCCGACGCAAAATCGTCTGCCTGCCAGTGGAGTTGATGCTTACCAGGAGTCAAATGTTTGCGTAAAAGATTTTCCACCAGTCGTCCCTGTACATCAAAGATCTGGATTTCAACGACCTGAGGCTCCGGCAGTTCAAATTGAAGTGTGGTGCTGACATTGAAAGGGTTGGGATAATTGGAAAATAACTGAACTCCCTGGGGTACCATCGCAGTAGTGGCAAGCTTTAAATTATCCTTTTTTGAATATTGTACACGTAAATAGTCAAAATAAACCGAACCGCTGACCCGTTCTCCGTTTTCAGCCACATTACCCGGCTTAAACCAGATGTATTCCAGTTTGATCGGGAAATGAAACTGAGCATTGCTGTCCAGAGCAGAAAGATTGTGCATCGATTTCATGACAGTGACAAACTTTTGACTGTCACTCAACGGAGCACTGAGATCGGTCTTGAATAATTGTCCTTCCTTATTTGAAACAACAAAGCCCAGGCGATGATTGTTACCGTCGGATTTAAAGTCAACAGCGATCTGTTCCGGCTCTCCGGCGAAATCGATCTGCTTTTTCAGGAAATAATCCGTTTCAGCGGAATCATTGTAAACAAACTGATAATCAAGACGCAGAGAATAATGACCGGCCCGTTTGAACGAAGAATCCTGAGCTAAAAAAGAATGGAGTAAATCCACCTGATTACCGGCCAGTTGCCACCCATCAGGAATTTCCATCCAATCGGCAATTTCCGGTCCTGCATCGGCTTTTACCTGAATTGTGATGGTATCGCTCATCGAATTTAACGAGGCGATAACCTGGTTTGTACCTTCATTAAAACCAATGAATTCACCCCCGGAGACGGCTCCTGCCTGAGGATTACTTACATGCCAGGTAACAAGAGAATCCGGTAAAAAAATTTCTTTACCGTTTTCCGCAATCCCAGAAAGTGTAAGAGAAATCGGTTGCAGGGTATCGGTTACGGAAAATTCCGGCTCAAGTTTAATCTGTTTAAAGGGAATTACACGAATATAGGTTGAATCAACGATGTTTTTGTAATGCAGGTAAACATAGCCCTGCGCTCCATTCGTGGTCGCCCTAAACCAGCCGGACTCATCGATTTGACCAAGATGTTCGCTTGTCTCAAAATAAACATCATTTTCATTGAACTGAAGTGGATTGAAATCCTGATCCCAGCCCTGAAAATTCAATTTGACTTTTTGGGTGTAATACAATTCAACAGAATCCGGTGTTAATTGAATGGTCTCAAGACTGTAGTCAGGCGCGGTAGAAATGGCTAACAGGGCTGCTGCCACGGGTCTTTCTTCACCCTCGGTAGGGAAATTCTGGACTTTATTGGTCAGGAAAAAAGTAGTGGATCCACCACCATCTAAATTGACCCCGTAGGCGACGCCAAAATCAATCATCAAATCCGCCAGTTCCGGCAGAGTCATGCCACGGAAAACGCCCGGTTTTCGCCCATCCACTGTAAAAAAGAAGAACTTGCTGGAATCCGCATTGAAGCCGATGGCGGTTCGTGGATGAATCTGAAAGGCATGGACCGGGCCGCCTTCTTCCTGGTAGCCTGTGGCCGCCCAATTTTTACCCTGGTAAACGATTTTGGGAAAGCCACCCACCATTTCAATTAATTTAGGTAAGGCAGGTGTCAGCTTCAGCACTAAGGCAATGGTATCGCCAAGAACGGTGTTGTTGTCCAGGAAAATCATGGCATCTCCCTGGGCCGAAAGAACGGCACCGTTTTCCGGAATGGCCAGATCACCCTTAAAGCTTTGCTTGGCTGTAACTACTGCCCACACCGTGTCATTGACGATCCAGGGTGTAATGGGACGAATAGCGACTTCACTACCCCAGCGGTCGGTTTTTGTTGAAGAACCATAGTAGCGGTTGTAAAGCACGATTTCATCAGGTTCCCGAGGCTTGTTTACTCCCTGGAGCGAATGATTACCATTTTTGGTAATAATCTGCCCGCTAAAAGAAACTGTTCCTAACCAGGGATGATTTTTTGCATCAAAGCCGAGGGCAGAAACATTAATCGGATTCTGTAATATTTGACCATTAACGACCTGCACATTGTTTGGAACGCCATTAATATCAAAGAAATCTGCATTAATGGCTGCCACTACCTGATGGCCGGCAAAACTCCTTCTTTTAGCCATCGAACTTACGGTTTCAACGCCAAATAAAGAATTTTCAGCCTTTACTGTTTCTATTTTTACAAAGGGATTTTTAAGGTCGATTTCGAGGACGTTAATATTCCAGAATTTTTCAAAAACGCGTAAATGTTTGTAAACAATGCCCGGCGCAACATTGATGTTTTGATCAATAAAAACTTCATACCGGGCCCATAAAGTACAGGCAAACAATACTAAAATGATGATTGTCTTCACGCTGAGCATCTATTCCATGTTGATTTCGATCAGAACAAATCATTTCAGCACATTGCATTCATCAATGATTCCTTTCATTTTGATGAAGGTGAGAAACAAAGCAACGGTTTTTTGATTGTGCTGTTTCCGGAACATTGGCCTGAAAAACCAGAAAAGAAGTTTATCCGTTCCGGAATTCCTTGTTAATAGATGCGTCCCTGCCTGGTATGTTAAAATAATTATTGTCTGCCTTTGGTCCTGAAAAGCTAACAGGACGATGAAATGAGCTTAAACTTATTCCCCCTGTACTCTCACAGCCTGGAATATGATTAGATAAAATTGGTAACTCAGGTGTAAAATTACCCGAGTCGATTTCTATTTTAATTCAAATATAGAAAGAATTTGTCAACTTCTCAAATAAAAATTGATAAAAATGTTAAGTTTTTTGTGCGGGGAAAATTCACTTAATTAAGATCATTTTTTGAATGAAATTGTTTTTGGGCGTCGTCAGCTGGCAAAAATAGACACCCGAGGCTTTGTCCTGGCTTTGCCACTCAACCCGATGCAGGCCGGGGGACAGTTTCTGATTCAGTAATTGTG